>JAAYXG010000418.1 GCA_012516015.1 Lysobacteraceae bacterium
AGTCGTCGATCTTCATCCCGCGCGCCAGGTAGTACTCCACGATCGTAAAGCCGTTCGCGAGCGTGAACGCGAGCTGCGTCACCGGATTCGCGCCCGCCTCCGCGATGTGATACCCCGACACGGACACCGAGTAGAAATTGCGAATGCGCTCGTCGATGAAGTACTGCTGCACGTCGCCCATCATGCGAAGCGCAAACTCGGTCGAGAAAATGCACGTGTTCTGCGCCTGATCCTCCTTGAGAATGTCCGCCTGTACCGTGCCTCGAACGAGCGACAGCGCCTCGCTTCTGATACGCAAGTACTCCTCGCGCGAAAGCACGGGGCCGATCAGCTCTTCGCCGGACACGCCAAGCAGCGCGAGACCGAACCCGTCGTGCCCCTGCGGCAGCTCGCCGCGGTACACGGGAACGTCACAGCCGCGCGCGCGAATGTCCGCGTGCAGCTCGGCAATTCGCTTCTGCGCGGCGGCCCATCGTCCCGACGAACGCACAAAGCGCTCGACCCGCTGATCGACTGCCGCGTTCATGAACATCGCGAGAATCATCGGAGCCGGACCATTGATCGTCATCGACACCGAGGTCGAGGGCGCACAGAGGTCGAATCCCGAATACAACCGCTTCATGTCGTCAAGCGTCGCGATCGACACGCCCGAGTTGCCGGTGCGTCCGAAGATATCGGGACGCGTATCGGGATCCTCTCCGTAAAGGGTCGTCGAATCGAACGCCGTCGAAAGCCGCGTCGCGCGATGACCTTGCGCGAGATAGTGAAAGCGACGGTTTGTCCGCTCCGGTCCGCCTTCTCCGGCGAACATGCGCATCGGATCCTCTTCTTCTCGGCGGTACGGATAGACGCCGCCCGTATACGGGAAGCTGCCTGGAAAGTTCTCCGCCAGAATGAAGCGGAGGATCTCGCCCCATTCGCCGAACTTGGGCGGACACACTTTTGGAATCGGATTGCCGGAGAGCGTACGCGAGTAGTTCTCTCCAGAGATCGTCCGGCCTCGAACCACATAGGCGTACTCGGGTCGAGTCACCTCGTCGAGACGTTGCGGCCACCGCCTCAACTGCTCGAGATTCTCGTTCCCGATCGCCTGCAGTGCGCGGTTGTACTCGGCTCGTAGCGCCCGGCGCGTCGCATCGCTCGACGCGTCGAGCGCGTCTTGCGGGTACGGTTCGAGAGGTGCCGGTAGCGGCGCATCGTGCAGCGACGCGAGCGATCGGTAGAGACCATGCGCGGTGCGCGCCGCCTCGACGGCGCGTTCCGCATCTTTCCGCGCCCGCCGTCCGTTCGCCGCGATCTCGGCCAAGTAGCGTGCTCTCGATTCCGGAATGAGCGGATCGTGCGACACGAACTCCGTCGAGCCGAGATGTGCCGGCGTCCACGAGCTCCGCAACGTGCCCTGTTCGAGCTGCCGCGCTTCGATCGCTCGACAAAGATCCGCGAACAGGCGATTGACGCCTGGATCGTTGAATCGGCTCGCGATCGTCGGGTAGACCGGCAGCCTTTCATCCGGCAGCGATGCCTGTTCCGGGTGATTGCGCCGCCATTGCTTGCGTACGTCGCGCAGCGCATCTTGCGCGCCGCGCTTCTCGAACTTGTTCAGCACGACCGCATCGGCGAAATCGAGCATGTCGATTTTTTCGAGCTGGCTTGCCGCGCCGTACTCGCTCGTCATCACATATAGAGTTTGATCGACCAAGTCGACGATCTCCGTATCGGACTGACCGATGCCCGCCGTCTCGACGATGATCAAGTCGAACCGAGCAAGCTGCAGCAGAGCGATGACGTCCGCGAGCACCGCACTGGTCGCCGCATGATGGCGGCGCGTTGCGAGCGAGCGCATGAAGATCGTCGGCGCAGCCAATGCGTTCATGCGAATCCGATCGCCGAGCAATGCCCCGCCCGAGCGTCGTCGCGTCGGATCCATCGCGACGACCGCGATGCGCCGCTCCGGGAAGTTGCGCACGAATCGCTGCAACAGCTCATCGTTCAAGCTCGACTTTCCCGCGCCGCCGGTGCCGGTGAGCCCGACGACAGGTGCGGCGCGATCCGCTTCGACCAGCACCTGTCGTAGCACAGCCATCCGCTCATCGTCATGCTGAGCTTCTTCGATGAGCGAGATCGCGCGCGCGACTTGCGTAAAATCGCGCGCGTCGACCGAGTCCAATGTAAACGAGGGGCGCTGCGCGCGCCGCACACGCGAGCACACGTCTTCGATCATCCCCTTCAGGCCGGAGCGGCGTCCGTCCTCGGGGGTATAGACCTTCTCCACGCCGTAGCGCTCGAGCGCCTCGATCTCATGCGGTGCGATCGTTCCGCCGCCGCCCACGACGACACGGATGTGCTCGGCGCCGCGCTCTCGCAACATGTCGATCATGTAGCGGAAGTATTCGTTGTGTCCTCCTTGATAGGAGGACACCGCAATGGCGTCGACGTCCTCTTGAACGGCGGCGTTGACGATGTCGCCGACGCTGCGGTTGTGGCCGAGATGGACGACTTCCGCGCCTTGCGCCTGCAAGAGCCGACGAATCATGTTGATGGCAGCATCATGGCCATCGAACAACGAGGCCGCACTCACGAATCGCGAGGGACGGGGGGCCGCGGGGACTGACGAGGCGTTCCGGGCCTTGGAATTCGCGATGGAGTGTGCGCTCATGCCGCCCTCGTGCGTCGCGCAAGAGATGCGCGATGCATACGATTATGAACTACGAATGCCCCGGGATACTGCAGCGGCACACTGCGGCAAATCACGATTGCTCTCGAAACCTCGCGCCGGATCGCGCCATTCTGCGCGCGAGCGAACACGACGCGCGGTTACGCGAAGCTATGTCGAGCGCAGCGGCGTCTCGTTCGTGACTCGCCACGCGGTGGCCCGCTCGAGCTCGAGCGGGCGTATCTCGTAGCTGAGCCCGCAAGCGAGGCAGGGACTGCGGGCAGCGATGGCGGCGGCCTCTTCGAGACTCTCGGCGACGATGAACCAATAGCCGCCGATCACCTCCTTCGTCTCGGTAAAGGGCCCGTCGGTCACGCCGAACCCGGAGACGAGCTTGCCTTCCGTCGAGAGCCTGTGTCCGGGCTTGAACTTGCCTTCCGCGAGGAGCTGTTCGTACCAGACGTAGAACTCGTCGATCGCCTTCTGGATCTCCTCCGCAGGCTTGTCGGCATCCCACTTGCCGCGGGAGAGGAGCAAGAACTCGCGCTGCTTGGCCGACTTTTCCATGAGATCACCCCGCGATGTGGCCGTCGTCGTCATGCCCGCACGGCATGAATACCTAGCTCTAAATTAGCGGACAGCACGGCTGTCAAGCGCTATATAAACGAGTCGCGTTTTGACGTGCAACGAGCAACGCGTACCTACAATGAATAACTTCGACTCTCGCCTCAAGGATCCCGAGCTCTCGCCGACCGACAAGCCTTCCGGCGGCGGCATGAGCGAGGACTGGTGGGCGACCTTCATCGGCCTCGGCTTGGCCTTATTGGGTCTCCTGGGTTTCGTTCCCAACGCAGTGTTG
>JAAYXG010000419.1 GCA_012516015.1 Lysobacteraceae bacterium
CGTGCAGTACGTTTTCGGCTTCACTTTGCTCGCGGGCATTACGGTGCTGCTCGCCGCGATTCAGGCGACGCGCGACGAGCGGCGCTATGAGAGTGCGATGCTACGAACGCTGGGCGCTCGCCGTCGCATCGTGTTGCAAGGCGTGGCGGCGGAGTTCACGACGCTCGGTTTGCTTGCGGGAACGCTCGCGGCGGTCGGAGCCACGGCTGCCGGCTATTTCCTCGCGACTCGAGTGTTCAATCTCGCGTACACGCTCGATCCCACGGTGTGGGGCGTCGGGCTCGTCGCCGGCGCGCTCCTCGTCGGCGTCAGCGGCACGCTCGCGACGCGATCGGTGGTCAATCATCCGCCCATCGAGACACTAAGAAGGGGATAGTGACCACGGATAGGGGGTAGGGGTTAGGGGGCAGGGGATAGTCAGAAGGGGCGACGACCCTCCGATTCTGACTATCCCCTACCCCCTGATCATTACCCCCTAACTTAGTTCAGGCCCAGCCTGACCCACCCGTACTCCTGCGTCTGACCGCGCCAGTTATAAGCATCGAGGCGAAGCAAATACTCACCTGGTCCGAAGGCCGAAGAGTTGAGGCCGAGGCGCAGCTCTCGATTGGAGTCGCGCGTCATGCGTCGGATCTGCAGCAGTCGTCCTTCGTCGACTTTGTCGATCGTGATTCGAAATTGCGTGAATTTGCCTTCGGTCACATCGATGTGCAGCTCGAGCAGTTGCGGCGGCATCATCCATCCGAGTTGAAGGGTGGGTTCGCTCGGCTGCGCACGGACCGGTCGCACGCGATACGTCTGAACGCTCGCGGGTGGCTGCATTCGCACAGCCTGCGCCTCGAGCTCCTTGGTCCGCAGCTCTTTCTCGAGCGCGCTCGCGCGCATTGCGTACGCCCAAAGGCCGCCAAGCGCCGCGATTAGCGCGACGAGGAGGACGGCGAGGATGCCGCGTTGAACGCCACTGCCGCCCGACCAACGCGAGTGTTCCGGCTCGTCGTCAACGGCGAACCCTTCGTCCGAGACTTCCAGTGCAGTGCGGGTGGCCGTCGATGGGATCGTGCGAAAAATGCCGGTTTCGCTCTCATCGGAGGGTCGGCGAGACAAGCGGGCCTTCAACCGCACGGGGATCGGCAGCTGATTGAGGAAGTCCGGATGCTCCAGACAAAACATTTCGAACTCGCGTGCCTCGCGCACGGTGAGCTCGCCCGCCAAATAGCGGTCGACGACATGTTCATTTTCGATGTACTTGCGGTCCATGTCCGATGCCCGGTGAAACCATGCAAGTCACGCCGGCGGCAGCTTGCTTCTCGTTAGGGTGCGGAGGGTTCGTCGGAATCCTGCGATTCCGCGGCGCAGCGCGCACACTGCGGCCAATAGTGTTTGGCGATTGTATCGAGCGTTCGCCGGTTGCCGAGCGCGACGAGCTCACGCGCTGCCTGGGACGACTGCGTATCTCCGTATCCCAGCCCGACGATTCGTATATGCGTCATGTTTTCGCCGGACGCCGTGAAGTAGAGCACGGTCCACACGCCCTCAAGCGCCCCCCGATGCGGGGAGCTGGCAGGAGTCTGCTTCACTCGAAGCGCCAGCATGCGTTCTGGCTCATAGGCGAGGATCTCCTGCACGAAGGTTTCGGGATCTCCGAGCTCGCCGTTCGGATCCTCGTGCGACCGGATCGTTCCACCGAGACGCAGATCGACCTCGGCCTTGGCCGGTCCGGTCTGCACATACCCCGCCGAGGTGGTAAACAGGCGCCACACCTCCGCCACCGGGGCGTTTACGAATCCTTCGGTGACGTGCGGTTCCGCAGCACTCGCGTTGGCGGCGAACCAGATTGCACACAATGCGATGTAAAAGGAGTGCCGTCGCGTCAGAGGTGTCGAATGCATGGAGCGTTGAACCGGTCGAAGATAGACAGGTAGCGAATGTCGCACGCCGACGATCGTTTCGCCAGAACCGTCAGGGACATCCATAAGTCCTTGCAGACCTCCGGCCGATACTGCGAAGCTTGCCAGGATGCTTTGATACGGGTGAACGGGCGCCACGATGTCCTGATGCACCTCGTCGGCACGCGTGCCCGATCAAGCGTTGTCGTGGCGGATCTTGCCTGGCAACGGATCGGGGTAACCCTGAGCGAGCGTGCGGGCCTGCGAGCTTCCCGAGCCTCGTCTCGAAATGTTCGACACCAATAGGCAGACCTACTCGAGCGACCTAGACTCATGATTCTCACGCTCCAAGTCGTCGGCGCACGAGCGCGGGACCTAGGCACGGCAAACCGCAAGGTTTTCAACGGCATTGGCGGCACGATCGGGCGGCTCCCGGACAATGACTGGGTGTTTCCCGACCCCTATGTGTCGGGGCGCCACGCCTTGATCCGCTACGTGAACGGGACATACTTCATCGAAGACACGAGCACGAACGGTGTGTTCGTCAATTCGCTCGATCACCGCTTGCCGAAGGCGCAACCTCACGCACTGCACGATGGAGATCGCCTGTATATCGATGCGTACGAAATCGAGGTTTCGATCAAGGAAGATCCTGCGCGCAGAGCGCGTCGCGATCCTTTCGGCGATCCCCTCGTCGATTCTTTAGGTGCGGCGACCCGGTTCAAGGAGGATC
>JAAYXG010000420.1 GCA_012516015.1 Lysobacteraceae bacterium
CGCTCGGCTGCTGGAATACGCGCAAGCCGAATTCGGGCAGGATCGCGTACAGGTGGTCGAAGATATCGGCCTGGTTCGACTCATACTCGGCCCATGCCGTCGTCGACGTGAAGCAATAGATCTCGAGCGGCAGACCTGTGGGGCCGGGTTGGAGCTGACGCACGAGCATGAACATGCCCTTGTGAATGCGCGGGTGGTTCTCGATGTACGCTTGCACGTAAGCGCGGAATGTCCCTACGTTCGTGACGCGGCGCGTGTTCACGGGATCTTTGCCTTCGGCGATCAGCTTGGCGTTGAACTCTTCGAGCTCAGCCTGCTTGCGATCCAAATACGAATCGATCAACGCGAAGCGGCGCAGGCGTTGCCGCTCCTCCGGCGTGAGGAAGCGTACCGACGTCTGGTCCAGATAGAGCGAGCGTTTGATGCGGCGTCCGCCCGACTCGAACATGCCGCGCCAGTTCTTGTAGCTCTCGCTGATGAGACGCCACGTCGGAATCGTCGTGATCGTCTTGTCCCAGTTCTGCACCTTGACGGTATGCAGCGAGATGTCGATCGCGAATCCGTCGGCATTCAGCTGCGGCATTTCGATCCAATCGCCGACGCGCAGCATGTCGTGTGTCGAGAGCTGCACGCTCGCCACGAGCGACAAGATGGTGTCCTTGAAGACGAGCATCAGGACGGCGGTCATCGCGCCGAGGCCGGACAGCAACAGGAGCGGATCGCGGTTGAATAGCGTCGCGATCATGAGGATCGCCGCGACCAGGAAGATCACCAGCTTCGCGACTTGCAGATAGCCTTTGATCGGGCGCGTCCGGGCGCGCTCCGGATCGCGCTGCTCGTAGATCGCGCCGACCGCGTTGAGGAGATTCGACAGTGCGAGCGCGATCGTCAGCACGACGTACGCATTCGCGACGCCGCGAACGACCACGACGACGCTCTCGGGGAGACCGCTCACGAAGCCGATGCCGTAGTAGGCAATCAGCGCAGGGACGACGTTCGCCAGGCGCGCAATCACGCCGCGCCCAAGCAGCGCGTCGTCGAATTGCGTGGGCGTCAGCCGTGTTGCACGCGTGATCACCCGCAAGAGCACCTTGCGCGTGAGCGTGTTCACGAGCCAAATGACGAGAATGAGTGCCGTCAGCTGCAGCGCCGTCATCAATGCGGGATAGCCTTCGAGGGTGGCGAGAAGAGAATCGTACGTGCTCATCGCGTAATATTAACCGATCGCGTCATCGCGATCCCGTGCATGCTCCTCAGCCGCGTGTTGGCGCGAGCTCCTGCGAGGAAAGCCGAGGGCTCGTCAGGCGATGCGCGGTTCTCGGGATCTGATGAATCGCAGCGCAGCGCGTCTGCCGCTAGAAACGGCGCTGCGAGGAAACAGTGTATTTCCCGGCTTCGTGGCGAAAGGCAGTCCAATACGCCTATAATTCGCGCACCTTTCGAAGGGTGTTCCCGGCGTGAAGCCTCGCCATCTCAAACTGCTCGCCTTGTTGTTGCCGCTGTTCATAGCGCGCAGCCTCGTGCCGATCGGTTTCATGCTGTCCTTCGACGGCGGCGTGCCGGCTCTCGTCTTCTGTCCCTCGCAGATCGCGCTCCCGAACGTGCCGAGCGACGACGAGCGCGGGGCGCATCAGTCGCATCTCGCTCCTCACCATGAAGGAGCGCATCAGCACCATCATCACGGCGACGATCATTCGGACGGCAGCAGCGTCAATCAACAGAGCTGTCCGTTCGCATTTGCCGCCGCGGCGCCGCTCGGAATCGATCGCACGTTCGCGCTCGAACCGCCTCCTTCCGAAGCGATTGCCGCTCCACCCGAGACGGCAATCCGAATCGCCGTTTCCCGTGCCCACACCATTCGCGGTCCGCCCGCGCTCTCCTGAAAGCAACTGAGCATCGGCTGATTCACCGCAGTCCGTACGGAGTGCGTTTCATGCTTTTGGGAGTGACATCATGGTTAGGCGACCTCTTAGGTCGGTGCCGGCATGGCTCGCTGTCGGCGCCGTAGTCAACGGTGCGTGTGCGCTCGGCGCTGAGCCGCGCGAGAGCGACGACGCACCGAACGTTCGCAAGCCGCTGGCGACGGTCGTCGTCTCGGCTTCGCGCGAGCAGGCGCTCCTGTCCGAAACGCCGGCGTCGATCGGTGTCATCGACGAGAACGCCGTGCGCAGCGTCGGTCCGACGCATCCGCAACAGATTCTGAGCCAAGTACCCGGCGTCGCCGTTTCCGTCACGAACGGAGAAGGCCACACGACGGCGATCCGGCAACCCTTCACGACCAGTCCGCTCTATCTCTTTCTCGAAGACGGACTGCCGATTCGCGCGACCGGGTTCTTCAATCACAACGCGCTGTACGAGCTCGATCTGCCGATGGCCGCCGGTATCGAAGTGACGCGCGGCCCGGGCAGTGCGCTGTACGGCTCGGATGCCATCGGCGGCATCATCAACATGCTGACGCGCGCACCGGCTGAGAATTCAGAGCTCGGCGCTTCGCTCGATTTCGGCACTCATGGCTGGCGTCGCTTGATGCTCGAGGCTCATACGGGTGAAGGATCGCTCGGCGCTTTGCGGGTCGGCGCGAACCTGACGCAGTTCGACGGATGGCGCGACCACACTTCATATGACCGACAAAGCGTCGATGCGCGGTGGGACTACACGACGCGATCGGGCGTGCGCTTCAAGACCGTGCTCGCGGCCGGGCACATCGACCAAGACACCGGCGCCAACTCGCCGCTGATCTACAGCGACTATCGCAACGATCC
>JAAYXG010000421.1 GCA_012516015.1 Lysobacteraceae bacterium
AAGGTCAAAAACCCTGACGTAGTATCGGGCGAGGTCAGCTAATGTAATCAACTCAGCGAGCGACCGCGTCGGGAGTCAGTTCCTCACCGCCCTCTCCGGGACATCTCTTCTTTCTCTTCTACCGGACTAGTTGATTGCACGCGACCACCCCGCAGTACGTCTCTCGCCATTCGTCGGTTCGTCGAACCGTCGAAGCGGGCGGCTTTTCTGCTACTCCTGTCTGGCCTCAAGAGTGATGTATCGATGACGACGATCTACGTTGGGAACCTTCCGTTCAGCGCGACCGAAGCGGAAGTGCGCGGGCTCTTCGAAAAGCACGGCGCCGTTCAATCCGTCAAGCTGATCAATGACCGTGAGACGGGCCGTCCACGCGGTTTCGGCTTCGTGGAGATGCCCCCTGCCGATGCGCAGACCGCCATTCAGCACATGAACGGCTTTCAGATGGGCGGCCGTCCATTGCGCGTGAACGAAGCGCGCGAGCGGGAAGCACGTCCTCCGCGCCAAAACAACACCGCGCGCTGGTAAGTAACCTCGCATCGCCCTTCTCGCCCGCGTCGTACAGCGGGTCGGGCGACTACACTTCAAGCTAACATCGATCGAGTCCGCTGCGGCGGGCTCGATCGATCCCCATCCGCTCGGACGTTCTGTTTCGAGCGCGGTACGGTACGACTCGATTCTCGAGCCAGCGCGCAGGTGATGCGTGCTGGCTCCCATCGCACGATTCCTCTATCGTTGCCTCTTCGGGTGGAGAGTCGACGAATGCGCTTGCGAGTTCTGATGGGATGTTTGGCTGCGTTGATCGCCGGATGCGCCAGCAGTCCTGCGCTCGACGGCCGCACCGCCTCGGAGCTCGACGCGGTGCTCGCCTCGAGCCATCGGTCACAAGCGAACCGGGCGCGCGACGTATACCGGCATCCGAAAGAGACCCTGCTCTTCTTCGGAATCCAACCGGACATGACGGTCGTCGAAGTGTGGCCCGGCGCCGGATGGTACACCGAGATTCTTGCGCCGCTGCTGCGCGAGAACGGCAAGCTCTACGCGGCCCAGCTCGATCCCAAGGCCAGCGAGTACTCAAAGAATATCGTGCAGGGCTACCGCGCAAAGCTCGAAGGCGCGCCCGACCTCTACGACCGGGTGGTCGTGACGACGCTGGCGGCGAGCTCCACGGATCCGATCGCTCCGCCCGCCTCCGCCGATCTCGTCGTTACGTTTCGCAACCTGCACAATTGGATGATGTTCGGATGGGAGCGCGAAGCGTTCGAGGCAATGCATGAGGCGCTCAAACCCGGTGGCATCTTGGGCATCGTGGAGCACCGGGGCGATCCAGCGTTGCCGCAAGATCCGAAAGCGGGTTCGGGCTACGTCAACGAAGGCTTCGCGATCGAGCTGATCGAGAGCGTCGGCTTCGAGCTGATCGATCGCTCGGAAATCAACGCCAATCCAAAGGATGAAAAGAACTACGAGAAAGGTGTCTGGACACTGCCGCCGACCTTCGCTGCGGGAAGCGAGAGCCGCGACCGCTACGCCGCGATCGGCGAAAGCGATCGATTCACGCTCAAGTTTCGAAAACGCTAAATGAAAGATTCACATCGCCGCGGTCGGTACCGCGCGCTCCGACGGCTTCTCATCGCTGCCACCCTGCTCGCGTTCGCAGGCGCGCATGCTCAGTCCAATCTGCCGCGAGACGCCGCAGGGCTGAAGCCAAAATCGAAGCTGCGGCTTCTCGGTAGTGAGATCCCGCCTGGCACGACCAAGCGCTTGACCTGGAGCAGCGGCGCCGCCATCGAAGGCTTCGCATCGCCCGCGCCCGTGATCGTGCTCAACGGCTCTGGCCCCGGCCCGGTGCTCTGCTTGACCGCGGCAGTTCACGGAGACGAGTTGAACGGGATCGAGGTCGTACGCCGCGTGTTGGACGAAGTCGAGGTGGACGAGCTCAATGGCGCGATCATCGGTGTGCCGATCGTCAACATCCAGGGCTTCTATCGCGGCATGCGCTATCTCCCCGACCGGCGCGATCTCAACCGCTACTTCCCCGGAAACGAGCACGGCAGCGCCGCCTCGCGCATCGCGCACTCCTTCTTCACGGAAGTCGTACGCCACTGCTCGGCGCTCATCGACTTGCACACCGGCTCTTTGAATCGCACGAACCTGCCGCAGGTGCGAGCGAACCTCAACATTCCGTCCATCTCACGAATGACACAAGCGTTCGGCGCAACGGT
>JAAYXG010000422.1 GCA_012516015.1 Lysobacteraceae bacterium
GATGCCGACGCGGCTCCTCGTGCTCGGCGCCGCTCCGGATGCGATGCCCCTCGTCGAGATGGCCGGATTGCTCGATTGGCATGTGACCGTGCTCGATCATCGGCCCGCATACGCATCTGCGGAGCGCTTCGCGCGCGCGAAGCGCGTTGCGGTGCGCCCCGCCGAAGCGCTTACCGAAGAGCTCGGCTGCGCGCGCTACGACGCCGCGGTCGTGATGAGCCATCACTTGCCATCCGACGAGCACTACCTCCGTGCGCTCGCCGAGAGCGACGTTTCATACGTGGGTCTTCTCGGCCCGGCGCGTCGGCGGGCGCGGTTGATGCACGCGCTCGGGGAGCTCGCCTCCGCGCTCGAAGGCAGACTGTACGGTCCGGTCGGCCTCGATATCGGGGCGAGCACGCCGGAGTCGATCGCACTCTCGATCGTCGCGGAAATTCAGGCGGTGCAAACCGGACGCGCCGGCCGTTCGTTCTCGCTCACCTCCGGAAGCCAGACCAGCGCCGCCTTGCATGTGGTCGAGGACGCGGCCATGCAAGTTCAAAGAGGGCTCTCGCGAAGCACGCCAAGCTCGCGAAGGTAAGAACATATCCCGAATTAGGAGTATTTCTCTTGATTCTTGTCTTGGCGAGCTTGCGCGAGCTGTCTTTGCTCACTTCCCGCCTTTGAGCTCCCTCAGCGCGCGTCGGGCATGTTTGTCCGGCCGGGTCATCGGCGCAGGCGCCGCGAGACGCTGCAGCGCGCGACGCCGTTCGCGCGCGGCGATGCTTTCCTCGGTCTCCACGTAGTGGGTGCGAGCTTCCGGCGCAGGTCCGCGGCGCACCGGGATACCCAGTACGATGAGCTCGATCCGAGCCTCATCCCGCGTGATGCGAATGCGATCCTCGATGCGCACTTCGCGCGATGGCTTCACGCGCTCGTCGTTTACGTGGACGAGCCCGCCCGCGACGGCAGCCGTCGCTTGAGAGCGGCTCTTGAAAAAGCGTGCACACCAGAGCCACTTATCGATGCGCAGCGACTGGCATGGAAGCGATGGCGACTGTACTCGTGATGTAGACAAGCGTAGACCTCGTTCGAGCTTCAGCGGCGCGAGCTCGATCGCGGCCGATTCTACCGCGCAATCGAGTCCGCTGGCCTCCCCTCGCCGTCGGCGTGTGCAGCACCTTCATCACGCTCGTTCATTCCTTTACCATCGTGGCATTCCCACCCTCCGAGGAGCGCCCTTGTCGGATCCTGCCTGCGTCGATCTGCTCATCATCGGCGGCGGGATCAATGGCGTCGGCATCGCGCGGGACGCGATCGGCCGCGGATTGAGCGTCATGCTCGTCGAACAAGCGGATCTCGCCTCGGGCACCTCATCCGCGAGCACGAAGCTGATTCACGGCGGCCTGCGCTATCTCGAGCTCTACGAATTCAGACTCGTGCGCGAGTCGCTCCAAGAGCGCGAGCGCTTGTTAGCGTTGGCGCCTCACATCATCTCCCCGATGACGTTCGTCTTGCCGCACACGCCCGGTCTGCGCCCGTATTGGCAGATTCGCCTCGGACTTTTTCTCTACGATCACATCGGCGGCCGCAAGCAGCTCCCGGCTTCGCGATCCATCGATCTGACGCACTCGCCCTACGCGAGCGTATTGCGCGAGGATCTTGCACGCGGGTTCGTCTATTCCGACTGCGTCGTGGACGACAGCAGACTCGTCATCGTGAATGCCGTCGACGCGGCGCAGCGCGGTGCTACGATCCTCACGCGCACGAAGTTCCTGCAGGCACACGCGCAGGACGGCCTGTGGCACGCCTCGTGCCAGGACCAGCGATCGCACCATCGCTTCGAGGTGCGGGCGCGCGCACTCGTGAACGGCGCCGGGCCTTGGGTAGAGCAAGTTCTCGATCACGTGCCCGACGTCGCGATCGCCTCGAACATTCGACTCGTCAAAGGCAGCCACGTCGTCGTACCGCGCATCTACGACGGCGATGCCGCATTCCTGCTACAGCACCCTGACAATCGCGTCATCTTCGCGATCCCGTTCGAACGGGCATACACCCTCATCGGGACGACCGACGTCGCCTTCGACGGCGACCCGTCCAAGGTCGAAATCACTCCGGCCGAGATCTCCTATCTATGCGAGAGCGCGAGCCGCTACTTCCGCACGCGCATCACGCCCGCCGACGTACGCTGGACGTATGCGGGCGTACGGCCTCTGCTCGATGACGCGCACATGGATATGTCGAAGATCACGCGCGACTACCGTATCGAGCTGACGAGAACCATGAGCGGTGCGCCGCTCCTATCCATCTTCGGCGGCAAGATCACGACATATCGTCGCTTGGCCGAAGCCGCGACCGATTCGATACTGAACGAGCTCCAAGGGCGTCATCCGGCGTGGACATCGAGCGCAGCCCTTCCGGGCGGGGATATTCCAGAGGGTGATATCGCGCGGTTCGCGAGAGACATCGCAGGTCGGTGGCCTTTCCTCCCGGAAGCCACGTGCAGCCGACTGGCGCGCGCGTACGGCACATGCGTGGAGCAAGTGCTCGGGCAGAGCCGATCGATGGGCGATTTGGGCGAGCATTTCGGCGCTGGATTGACAGAGGCGGAAGTGGAGTACTTGCGCTCGCGCGAATGGGCGCAAAGCGCTGAAGACGTGCTTTGGCGTCGTACGAAGCTCGGCCTGCACCTCGCGGACGACGAGCAGCAGCGATTGCGCGAATACATGTCTGGTTGATCCTTAGCGTTGACGTTGCCGGCAAGCAGAGTCTTCTCCCACTTCTGACGGCGACACGGCACCCGACGTAGCATCCTTCCTCGCCGCGCCTTCGCGCTAGTCGCACCTCAAAACGTTGCACGACCGATCGGGCTGTAGGGCTTGTATGCAATATCTGCTCGCATTTTTCCTACCGCTAGCGCTGCGCGCCTGATGCACAATGTGAGGTCGGTGTCTCAGCGAGAGATTGACGTGAAACGCGACTTCTTGGCCCGGCTCGCGGGCGACCTCGAACAACTCAAGGAGCAGGGCCTCTATAAGCCCGAGCGTGTGCTCGGCTCGCCGCAGCAGGCCGTCGTGCGCATGACCGATGGCTCGGAGGCGATCAATCTCTGCGCGAACAACTATCTCGGTCTTGCCAATCACCCCGGCGTGCGCGAAGCGGCGCGCCTCGGATTGGATCGCTACGGCTACGGCATGGCATCGGTGCGTTTCATCTGCGGCACGCACTCCATCCATAAGGATCTCGAAGAGCGGTTGACGCGCTTTCTCGGCACGGAGGATACGATCCTCTATTCCTCTTGCTTCGACGCGAACGGCGGCCTGTTCGAGGCGCTGCTCGGCGAGGAAGACGCCGTGATCAGCGACACGCTCAATCACGCGAGCATCATCGACGGCATCCGCTTGTGCGAAGCGCGGCGTTTGCGCTATGCGAACAACGACATGGATGAGCTCGAAACGCGCCTCAAGGAAGCGAGCGGGTCTCGAGTCCGTCTCATCGCGACCGACGGGGTATTCTCCATGGACGGCGTCATAGCACGCTTGCAAGAGATTTGTGATCTCGCCGATCGCTACGATGCCCTCGTGATGGTCGACGATTCTCACGCGACCGGGTTCGTCGGCGCGAAGGGCCGCGGCACTCACGAATTCCGCGATGTCCTCGGCCGCGTAGACATTCTCACGGGCACGCTCGGCAAGGCGCTCGGCGGCGGAAGCGGTGGCTATACGTCCGGTCGCAAGGAAATCGTCGCATGGTTGCGCCAACGCTCCCGTCCCTATTTGTCCTCGAACAGCATCCCGCCCTTCCTGGCCGCGGCAGCCGTGCGCGTTCTCGACATTCTCGAGGCGAGCGATGACTTGC
>JAAYXG010000423.1 GCA_012516015.1 Lysobacteraceae bacterium
ACCGCTATGTGTTCATCACGGGCGAGAAGGATTTCAATCGGCGGGAGACACGGCGCGTGTACCGCAAGTACCAGCGCGCAGGCATCGAGCGCGTGCTGCTGATGGATTTATCGGGGTTCGGACACGAGTATCCGGGCGTTTCCGATCTGGACCGGGCGCTTCGCTTCCTGGACGCGGGACGCTGAAATTCGACTCGGCGGGCGAGAAGCGCCCGCTTCGCTCACCAGCAGTGTTCGGGGCCTTTCGTGCCGGTTGCGCCGCGCGTGCCTGCCTGGTTCAGCGTGAGATTGCCGCAATCGGTGTCCCTTGCTTGAGCGCCCTTCGGAGCGGCCGTGAGCGTGTACGTGCGGCGACCCAGGTTGCCGGCAGCGAAATCGTAGCGCTGATCGAGATTCCCCTGCGTCCTGCAGTCGAGGTTCGGCAGCACGGCGTCGGCATACGTGAGATTCGTCGTGTAGTGCCGCTCCATGAACTGCGCGAGCTCGGACAGACACGCTTTCGCGGCCGCCCGCTGCGTGCGCAGCACGTGGCTCTGATAGGACGGATAGGCGATTGCGGCGAGGATACCGATGATCGCGACCGTGATCATCAACTCGATGAGGCTGAAGCCGCGAACCGATCGGCGTCCCGCACGCGAAGGTGACCGCAGAAAATGCATGATGTGGATCCCCATCCGATTAATTGAATAGCTCTCGCCAGCTCATTCGCTGTGCTTGGACGGCAGAGCCCTGAGTCTTGATCGTCTTCGTCGTGCCGTCATCGAGACCGACTTGCATGACGTCCTCGATGAAGATCGGATTGTTCGGGCTGCTGTCCATACCGATGCCCGAGACGATCGTCGGTACGCCGTCGACCAGCAGCATGTCCGCCTCGGTGAACAGCCCGTCCATCGATACATCGAAGAACGTTCTGTCGAGGCGCGCGCCCGTGAACGGGTTGATCGCCATGACGAAGCCCTTGCCGCTCGGGCGGCAGGGATCCTGGGCATCGGGGATGCGAGTCGTGCCGATGAGGGCGGTGCCTTGGAACCGGTTCGGTACCACCATGCGTTCGCCTTCCACTCCGTGAATCGGCGACACGAGGTCCATGTACCAGCCCTTCTTGTTCGCCATGTCGCTGATCGCGCCTTCCTCGATCACCCGTACGGGGAAATCGCCGATCGTGCCTTCGGCCAGAATGTCGCGCTGCACGAGCTCGGCGCGTCCGCTCACGAGCACGCCGGTATCTTGGATCCCATACCACGATTGAACCTGCCTGTCGGTGAGATCGTTCGTGTGCAGGTACTGGCCGGTGCCGAAGAACACCCAGGTGGTGCCCGTCGCGGGATCTTTGCCGACGAGCGGTGCGGCCGTGATCGGCTGGGCAGCGCCGTTCGCGTCCACGGCCGTGAAGAGCTTCGAAACGCTCATCGTTCCGGAGCGCCAGTCGAACTTCCACAGATTGCCTTTGAAGTCGCCGGCGTACGCGGTATCGGCGATGCCGTTGCCGTCGGCATCCCGCGCCAGCACCGCGCTGAGTCCGTTGTCCCCAGCGGCACCGACAGCATGCGTCTGCACGCTCCCGTCGCTCAATCGAATCGAGATGAGATGGGCATCTTCATCCGTCGAGCCCGGGCCGTTGCCGAGCAGCACGCGCCAGTCGCCGTCGCTCGTCTGAGCGATCACGGGCTTGCCGATGTTCTTTCCGAGTTGCGGGATGTTCGCGCCGTTCTTCTCCCAGAGAAGGCTGACGCTCGACGGGTTGGTCACGTCCAATGCGAACACGCCGGGGCCGCCGCGACCCAAGGTGCCGACGAGAATCGTTCTCCAGGCGCCCGAGACATACGCATCCGCGATCGCAATCTCGCCGTCCACGAAGTAGCGGTGCTCATAGTCCGGCTCCGTGTAGCTCCTGAGGTTCGCGAGCACGGTGTTCGGTACGAACGCGTAGATCTCCT
>JAAYXG010000041.1 GCA_012516015.1 Lysobacteraceae bacterium
CGAATTTCACTTGCGGCTTCGTGCTCGAGAACACGACGGGATAGGAGGCGGTCGCCTCGAGCGTGCGGCCGAAACGATTGCGAATGCCGCGCTCGATGGTGAGCGTGAGCGGACCTTCCGTCGCGCGATCGGAATAGACGCGAAGCACGTTGCCGTCGACGCGCGTGCTCGGATTGCCTTCGCTCAGGCGCACGAATCCCTTGAAATCCTGCGTGCGATCGAGCGCATCCGAGAAGTACACGCCGATATAGCGCTGGCCGTTCTCTTCCCTCGCCGCGACCTGCGTGATGATGAAGCGATCGAGCGCCGGCACGCTCAGCTCGGTCTGTCCTTCGTTCGCGGCACCGATGGGCGTGCCGTTCCAGCTCACGCGCAAGACTTGCTCTTCCTCAGCGCGCGCGAGACCGCGCAGCACGAACTCGTGGCGTTGACCGTCCGATGTATGCGTCCAATCGATCGGAAGCGTGCGGCCGCGATATGTCGCGGTAAGGAGCTGCTCGACTTTCTCGCGCGCCTCCACATCCGAGGTCATCAAGACGCCGGCGACCCGCATCGAACGCTCTTGCTCGGGATCGTTCGTGAGGCCGCCGAGCGACACGTCGAACTCGGGCCGCTTCACGTCGACCGCGAACTCGAACGGTCGCAGTGTCGTCGGCACGCCGATCAGGCCGGTCGGCTTGATCGAGATGCGATAGGTCGTTCCAGGCGCGAGCTCCCGCCGCGGCGTGAACACGAGCTCGCGCGGGCTCGCGAACGCGACCGCGCCGTCGACGCGCGGCTCGATCGTGAAGCTCGCCGATGCGTCTTGGCCGACCCGATCGGCGCTCGCGACATCCGTCGCAAATACCACGCGGATATTCGAGCGCCGCGAGATCACGCCGGTCGTGTGCGACTCGAGAAACTGTCCCCACAGCGGATCGGGGCGTGCGATTTCGCTGCGATCGGTCTTCGTTCCGCCGCACGCGGTCAGACCGAACAAGACGATGAGGCCGCAGAGCTGGAGCAAACCCGCGCGACGAGTCGCGGCACGTACGATGTTCAGCACGAAAAAACCCTCAGAAGAGACGCTGCGGCCACTTTCCGCGCGCCATTAGATTGTCCCGCAATCGCACACGCGAGAAGCGGGAATGGTGCACAGGCGGTTATCGATTGTGGCCAATTGTGGCCGCGTGCGGGATGTGTAGAGTGTCGAGTGTAAGGTGTAAATCCGGAAGGGCCGCACTCGCGGCCCCTCACTTCACACGTTACACCGCGCGCTAGCGGCTCTGACGTTACACTTCACACATTGCACACTACACGGCGTGTGAGCGCCTTCAGGCAGCACAAACGCGATCCCAAAACCGCTGCGCTTCGCCTTTGCGGCCGCGATCCATCAGATAGGTGTAGCCGGCGCCGCCCGCGTCTTCGACCATTTGTGCATCGTGTTCCGCGGCGAGCTGCAGGTATCGCAGACCTTGCTCGTCGCCGAACTGCAGCAAGAGCTTGCCGAGCAGCAATTGCGCTTTCGCCATCTTGGGATCGCGCGTGATCAGGTACTGAAGCTCCTCGATCGCGCGCGCGTGGTTTCCGATCTCGAGCACGAGCAGCGCCTTTTGCCAGAGGTCCTCCGGGCTCATGTCCGCCGGGTCGTTCTTCTCATACTCCGCGATCTTCCAGCGCAGCTCGGCGATCGCTTTGTGGCGCTGTCGCCAGTAGGCACCGTTTTCCTTGCGCCACATGTCGTCGCACCACTTCAACATCCTCGGCCCATCGTCGCCGAACAGCGAAAGCGAGCTGCGATCGGCGGCATAGGTCGGCGGCGCCGGCTGGATGTTCAGCGCGTCGAAGCGCTCGCCGAGGCTCGGGTGCGTGTCGCCCGCGATGGGAAGCTTACGCAAGGCGCGATCGAGCCAATCCTGTCGCGACCATTGCTTGAGCGCCAAGCCGAAAGCGCGCGGCATCATCGAGTACGGCGGGTACGGCGGTTCCGGCGCGACTTCCACCTGGTTCATGAATCGCGGCCAGAACTCTTCTTCGAGGAAACGGCCCATGAGCGCGATCTTCGTCAGCGCGTTGGCGACCGCACCGGGGTGCGTCGCGCGCGACGCGGCGCGGTCGGCCTTGTACTCGAGCTCGCGCGCGAGCACGAACGCGTACGCTTGAAAGTACGCCGCGTACCAACCGTAGAACTTGCCGAGCACGCGATCGATTGCGTTCGTCGGCTGGGCGAGCTTCTGCTGCACGAGTGCCCAAGCGACGCGCTGCCGATAGAGCCAAGCGACGAAACGATCGTGCTCGCCGCCGAGGTGTCCGACCTCGTGCGCCAAGATCGCTTTGAGCTCCGCGATCGTGAGCGCCGCAAGCAGCGGGATACCGAGTTGCAGGTGATTCTCGAATTTGCCGAACACGCCCCAGCGCGGCACTTGATGCATCTTCGCATCGAACGAGCCGTCGAGCGTGACCGATTCGATCCACGCTGCGAACACGCCGTTCTTTTTGTGATACGACATGCGTTGGACGACATCGTCGATCGCCTCGAATAGCGCAGGCGCGTCTTCGTAGACAACCTCGCGCCCACTGGGTACGACACCGGGCACGATCAGCGCGCGAACGACGACGATGAGGCCGGCAATGCACGCAGCGAGCACAAAGACGGGTAGCGCGGGGCCGCGACCCTCTGTAATCAACGCGTAGATCAGGCTGATGAGGCTCGCGAGCGCCCCGATGAGCAGCAGCGCAAGCGGCAAGTAGCCGAGCGCCGCCACGAAGCCGGTTTTGATGAGGTGGAGCTTCGGATTGTCGTCCGCCTCGCGCTCGAGTCGCGCGGTCAGGACGGAAATATCATTGATATCCACGTTGTTACTTCCATCGCCCTGTTGCCCCCCGCTCCCGATAGCCTCCCCTCACCCGTCACTTCGCGGCGACCTCTCCCGCAACGCGAGAGATGTTCGGCTCATCGACGATTCGCCGCTGGGGGAAACCTGCGCGAAGGCGCAGGGCCTTCACCCTGTCTTCTCCTTTCAGCCCCTTCCCCCTCGGGGGAGAAGACTAGGATGAGGGTTCTCCTCCTCGCCGTCGCCGCGCCGGCAGATTACGTCGCACCGATTGGGCGCAATTTGAACCAGTTCTCAGTTTGAGATGGGCCTGGGGCTGGGAGATGGGCGTGGGGCTTGGGGCCTGGGGCTTGGGTTGGAAAAGAGAAACAGAAGAAGCGATTGCACGCGGCCCGCGCACACACGGATCCAGGATGTGCGCAACGAGAACTCGGGACCTTTCCCGACGTTGAGGCATTGGGCTGGCACCTCGGCGAGAGAAAGTGTGGAAGCTGTTCTTGTCGGTATCGGTTGTTTGATGATCGCCGCGACCGCCGTTCCGCTCGCGCGGGCGGACGCGTGGTGGGTGCGCGTGTTCGATTTCCCGCGCTTGCAGATCGCGCTCATCCTCTTACTGACATTCGTCAGCTACCTGCTCGTGCGCGAAGATCCGAGCGTCGGGGACAACATCTTCTTGGGCCTGCTCGCGCTCGCGCTCATCTATCAAGCGTACCGCATGGCCCCGTACACGCCGCTTTACCGCAAGCAAGTGCAAATGGGGCGTCAAGCAGACCCTGAAAACACGATCAGTCTCCTGATTTCGAATGTGCAGATGACGAACCGCAACGCGCGCGTGTTGCGGCGGCTCATCGGCGAGCACGACCCGGACATCATTCTCACGGTCGAGACGGACGCCTGGTGGGAACACGAGCTCGCGGACCTCGAGCGCACGCATCCGTACGTCGTCAGACAGGTGCAAGACAACACCTATGGGATGCTGCTGCACAGTCGCCTGGCGCTGCGAGATGCGCGTGTCGAGTTCCTCGTGGAAAAGGACGTGCCCTCGATTCATGCGTTCGTGCGCCTCCGATCGGGCGAGGAGGTCGAGCTACATTGCCTGCATCCTCGCCCTCCCGCGCCGCAGGAGAGCGACCGCACGACGGAGCGCGACGCCGAGCTCTTGATCGTGGCGAAGCAACTCAAAGACAAGGACGCCCGCGCAATCGTGGCGGGCGACTTGAACGACGTCGCGTGGTCGCGCACGAACAGCCTCTTCCAATCGATCAGCGGCATGCTCGACCCGCGGGTCGGGCGCGGCTTCTTCCACACGTTCAACGCGAACTGGCCGTTCATTCGCTTTCCGCTCGATCACGTGTTCAGCTCGAGGCACTTTCGCCTCATCGATTTCAAACGGCTCCCCTACTGCGGCTCCGACCACTTCCCGGTTTTCGTGAAGCTGGCGCTCGAGCCTGACGCTCAGCGAGAGCAGGAACATCCGCAGGCGACGGCGGAAGAAGCGCAGGAGGCGCAGGAGAAGATCGAGGCGGCAACGTCGTAGCATCGTGTGCTCGCGGATCCCGTCGTCACTGCAAGGCAACAAGCCACGCCCCCTCAGCGGCAACGGCCGCGGCTTAGACGAAACGTGCCGTATCGCAACGAGACGATGCGAGCCTCTCGAAGGCTTTCTTGAAGAAAAGCAATAGCGCTCCTCCGAGTTCTCAGTCGCTGGATGCGTATCGAGCATGGCTGCGCGCATGCGTACGATAGCGTTTCTCATTTGACGGGGCAGATGGGAGCGCGTATGCGACCGATTGTGTGTGCGTTCGCAAGCGTGATTCTGTTCTTCGCGGGCATGAGCGCCTACGCGCAGACGCTCGAGCTCTGGCCTGGCTTGGCCCCGGGCTCCGAGAGATGGACGCAATCGGAGCGCACCGTCACCGACACGCCGATCGGCACGGTCGTCTTCAATGTCGTCAGACCCACGATCACGGCCTACTTGCCCGACGAGTCGGATGCGAGCGGCACCGGCGTCATCATCGCGCCCGGCGGTGCCTTCGTCGCGCTCGCGATGGACCTCGAGGGGCGCGATGTCGCCACATGGCTGCAGAAAAGAGGCATCGCAGCATTCGTCCTCAAATATCGAATCATGGAGAAGCGCGGAGAAGGCATTCCCGCATCCATGGACATGGACGACGTCAGTCGCTACGGCATCGCCGACGGCATTCGAGCCATCGAGGTCGTGCGCCAACATGCAGCGCGCTTCGGCGTCTCACCCGATCGAATCGGCTTCATCGGCTTCTCCGCGGGCGCGATGGTCGCAAGCGGCACGGCCTTGAATCGGGACGTAGAGGCGCGACCGAACTTCGTCGCGATGATCTATGGCGCGCCGTTCGGCAAGATGCCGCGCATTCCGCGGCAGCTACCGCCGCTCTTCCTCGCATGGGCGCAGGATGACGACACGGCGCTCGATCCCATCCTGCGCTTTCACAAAGCACTCGACGCTGCCGGCCACCGGCCCGAAATTCACGTCTTCTCGGCGGGCGGACATGGCTTCGGGATGAAAAAGCAGGGCACGAGCAGCGACTACTGGATCGACGCCTTCTACTACTGGCTCGAAGCGCAGCGGTTGACGATGCCGAAGACGCATTAGACGAGTTTCGTCGCAAGACCCCTGCAAGCCAACGATCGTCGTCGCTACGGCTTGTAGTTCATGTCTCCGGTCACCGGATGCGGATAATGCATCGGCGGATTCACGCCCACGTGCGGATACTCGTGGCATGCGTAGTTGCTTTGTCGATCCGGTCCGTGGGGATCTTGCGGATAGAAGGTCGGCACGGGTCGGGCCGCGGGCGGGTCCTCGCGTTCGAAGATGCCAAGTAGATAGGGCGTTTCGTAGCGCGTGCAATACGCCATGGCGCTGATCTGCCACACGCCGTCGACTTTGCGAAACGTGTTCTCGTACACGCCGGTCGCATAAATCTGCCGCACGCCGTGTACGCCGCGCTGCGACCATTCTTTCCATCGCGCTTTGGCGGACTGACCATCTTCGGAAAGCGTGATCACGTGCTGCAGCAAGATGTGATCGTTGATGATGCCAGGCTGAGGCCCTTGACGACCCACCGCCTCCGGCGGCTTGTAGTTCGGACCTGTGATCAGACGGCGCACCGAATCCTTACCGACGTACTTCCCCCCTTTGAAGTCGACGACCGCATCGTCGGTAAACAACGCGAGCACATCGTCGTCATAGAACTTGTCGCGTAGATAACCGAAGGCATGCATCAGCCGCTTGATCGCTTCGATGTCCTCGGCACGCGTCACCTGCGCTTCGAGTCGGTCGAGCTCTGCATCGCTCGGCACCTGCGCCACGGCGAGTCCGACCGGCAAGAACGCCGCCGCAATTGCCGCGAGACGTACGGACACAGCAGCCATCACTTGTTCTCCCAGATGACCGGCCTGCCCGTCACCGGGTTGGGAAAATGAAACGGCAATACGACCGAACGATTCATCGTTTGGTTCTTCGCGGAAAAGCAGCCGTGCTCGGACGGCGACTCCACGCGATCGGGGCCTTTCGGATTCTCCGGGTACGGCACCACCGGAGGCGCTTCGGCCAAGCGTGCACGCGGCTTCCAATAGTCCTCGTCGGCGTCGGCAGGAACACCGAGCCTGCCCGGCACAGGTAGATCGGAATAGCCGCTGCCGACACTGCCTTCCGCGTAGATGCACACCTGCAGCTTGTGCAGCTTCCAGACGCCATCCTCGCGCAAGTATTCGTTTTCGTACCACACGGAATGATCGGCGCCTTCGGCCGCATACGCCGCACTGGTGAGCCCCTGACCGTTGCGCGAGAAAAAGCGATCCGCGGAGGTCCGGTAACGTGCTTTCGCCGTGCGCCGATCGGGTGCCACGGTGATCACGCCTTGCGCCTGATGGTGATCGATCATCGCGCCGAACACCGGCATATCCGCATGGCCGGTGAACCCTGCCCAATTGCCGACCCAC
>JAAYXG010000424.1 GCA_012516015.1 Lysobacteraceae bacterium
ACATGAGACCCACCTTCGTCGCTCCGGCGGAGGCCGGAGTCCAGGCCTCTGCGCGCATGGCGCGCCGTTTTTTGTTTGGATCCCGGCCTACGTCGGGACGACAACGTACTTAAGTCCCGCCACCTTCGAAGCGCCCGGTTTCTTCGCGAGTCTTCGCGTCAATCATTGCGTCCGTGATTCTTCCCCGACAATAGTCCCGTGCTGTAGTAGACGAATCGCGGACAGCGCACCAGAGCACGACCGCTCTGTGGCGGACGGAACTTCGGGAGATTCGACTCATTGACCGAGTATCGATGAGGCACGCCGTGCCGTGTGCCAGCGACACCGATTCGGAGGCATCAATGAGCAAGTCACCTGGGAAGTCACCTGGACATCAGAAATGGCCCGACCATCAGGTTCGCGAAGTTCACCTGCGCGAGCGCGTGCAGGCGACCGTTGCCGGCAGAGTCATTGCGGATTCGAGCGACGTCATCCGGGTGGACGAAGACGGCTCTCCCGAGCGCCACTATTTTCCACGTAGCGATGTCGATCTCGAGATACTGAAGCGAACGGATACGACGACAGAATGCCCTTTCAAAGGCGTCGCGAGCTACTTTAGCGTGCTCAAGAATGGCAGCGAATTGAAGGACGCCGCGTGGACGTACGAGGCGCCTTACGAGGAGCACGAAGGCTTGAGGGGACGCATCGCGTTCTATGACGACCGGATGCCCGAGATCGAAGTGCGCCCGGTTTAGACGTGGCGACGCTCAGTCACTGTTGACGGTTGGCACAAGGGTCTCAATCGGGGCAACAATGCCAAGCCCAAAGTCTGGAGCTCGGACCCGTTCGTGTTGAACTCGGTGAAGCCGCGCGGCGGTACGTAGCGCGCGACGGCGTCGAGGTCGCCCGTGGCGATGCTGGCGTAGAGACCCTCAACGGCCTTTGCCTAGCGGCCTCCCCTCGACGGAGAGGCGTTCATCGAACTCTTCTCCCTCCACTGCGGACGGCCGCGATTGAGCCCCATTCGAGCCCGCACTAGACTCCGGCCGACCTGTCTCGCGAAGGTGAACACATGAGCACGAAAGCGATCTTCCATGCCTGCTTGGGATTGATTCTGAGCATCGGCATCGGCCATTCCGCGGCAGCCGACGAAGCGCATATGGAAGTGCTCGATACAAAAGATGTCAGCGGCGAAGTGTTCATGCGGCTTGGCCTGCCAAACCAAAACTACTGCCATCAGCAATGCTTGAAGGAAGAGCGCTGCAAAGCGGTCCGGTGGGGATTCATCGAAGGCACGACGGCCGGACAGTGCCAGCTTCTGACGGGCGACCTGACGTTCGGCGAGCCGAAATCCCTCAAGACATACGATGGACAGCGCATCGTTGTGATCGTGAGTCTCAAGGAAGGAGGTTGATGGTTGAAAGGAAGGGGTTGACGGTTGAAGGGAAGGGGGCTGACGGTTGACAGTTGACCGTTGGCGGCAAGAAGGGGCAGGCTCTGCCTGTCTCCTACCGTTCTTACTCATCCCGTTGCGCGTACGCCTGAGTTAAGAGCGCGATGCCCGCCCGCGCGTCTTCTCTGGCCGTCAACTGTCAACCGACCTAGAACAGCTGCTCCTCGAGCAGAGTCGTAACAAATCGAATACTCACCGCGCCGCCACTTTTCATTCGCTCGAGCGGTGCTTCGCCTCCTAACCGCGGGTGACTCGACGTCATCCATTTGCGTCGCAAGTCGGGATGCTCGGGATAGAGCATCGCGAGATAGCGATAGATCCGCAGCAGCGCTCGCACGCGGTCCGCAAGCTCGCCCGAGTCGGCGAGCTCGCTCTTCTCGCGCATCGACGCGAGCACATCGGTGTCGTGGCTGCCGAAACCGAGCAGCATGAGCCGATCCGCGTCGGACAAGCGCCATTCATCGAACATTCGCAGCGCCGCCTTCGCGAGCAAACGTCGATCTTGCCGCGATGTCTGACTCATCGTTCCTCGAGGATCGATCGCAAAATTGTCCGGTTTTGCAGTCACTTGGGAACAGCCGGCGCGCTCTGTCGTTTCTGTGGGTATGAGATGACGGACCGCGCCTTCCGCGGTCGATCGAGGAGTTTATCGATGCCGAGAGTTCTCGCCACCCACAGACCCAAAGTCCGGCTCGAGCGATGGTGGATCGCGAGCGGAGATGAGGAATGCCCGCATTGCGGCGCGCTCTATGCGTACGAGGCCGAGTATCGCTGTCCGGATTGCGATGGTCCCGCTTGTATGCACTGCATCGTGCGGCACGAAGATCGGTACGTCTGCGCGGGGTGTGCGCCGCAGCCCGAGGGCTCGGCCGCGCGAGGTCGCTAGGATGGCGCGAGCGATATGGAAGGGCCGGCTGCTCTTGGGCGAGCACGACGTCCCCGTGAAGCTCTACTCCGCCATCTAAGATCGAAAAATCCGCTTTCGCTTGCTGCACGAAAAGGATGCCGCGCCCGTGGAGCAGCGGATCGTGCGCAAGGACACCGGCAAGGAAGTCGAGAAGGACGATCGCCGCAAAGCGTATCCGCTATCGCGCGAAACCGCTGTGATCCTACAACCTGAAGATCTCGAAACGCTCGAGCCGCCTGAATCGCGCGACATTCACCTCTGCCGCTTCGTCGATGGCTCACTCCTAGGCGATCAGTGGTACGACCGACCGTACTACCTCGGACCGGACGGCGACGACGACAGCTATTTCGCATTCACGGAAGCGCTGAGCAAGAAGGAGGTCATTGGCGTCGCGCGCTGGGTCATGCGCAAGAAGCGATACCTGGGCGCGCTACATGCCCAGGACGGCTACTTGATGATGTCGACGCTGCGGCGTGCCGATCAGGTATTGAGCTTCTCCAACATCGAGGTCGCAAAGGCGAACACACCGCAGCAAAGCGAGCTGAAGCTGGCCGAACAGCTCGTCGATTCGATCAGCGGCGACTTCGAACCCGAACTGTGGCAGGACGAGCATCGAAAGCGCGTCCAGTCGCTGATCGACGCGAAGCTCGCCGGCAAGAAGATCACGCCGCGCAAGCCGAAACCGAAGGCACCGGAGGCGAGTCTCGCAAACGCACTGAAGGCGAGCCTTGCATAAGGGCGGGAGAAGAGGGTTGC
>JAAYXG010000425.1 GCA_012516015.1 Lysobacteraceae bacterium
ATCAGCATGACGTTCGAGGTCAATACCTCGCCGTTCTGCGGGCGCGAGGGCAAGTACGTCACGAGCCGACAGATACGCGAGCGTTTGTTGCGCGAGGCGATGCACAACGTCGCGCTACGGATCGAGGATACCGACGAACCTGACAAGTTCCGCGTGTACGGTCGCGGCGAGCTCCATCTGGGCGTTTTGCTCGAGAACATGCGGCGCGAAGGTTACGAGCTCGCCGTGTCGCGACCGCGGGTGGTCGTGAAAGAAATCGATGGACGGCAATGCGAGCCCTTCGAGACGCTCACGATCGACTTGGAGGAGAGCTCGCAAGGTGCCGTCATGCAAGCGCTCGGCGAGCGCGGCGGACAGCTCACGGGAATGCAGCCGGACGGCAAGGGGCGTGTGCGCCTCGACTACATCATTCCTTCGCGCGGTCTCATCGGCTTTCAGACGGACTTTCGCACGCTCACCTCGGGGTTGGGTTTGATGCACCACATCTTCGACCACTTCGGTCCGGTGATCGACCGCGAGATCGGTCAGCGGCAGAACGGCGTTCTAATCTCGAATGCACAAGGCAAGGCGCTCGCGTACGCCTTGTTCAATCTGCAGGAACGCGGTCGCTTGATGGTCGCGCACGGCGACGACGTGTATGAAGGTCAGGTGATCGGCATTCACAGCCGGGACAACGACCTCGTCGTGAACCCGCTGAAAGCGAAAAAGCTCACCAATATTCGTGCAGCCGGTCGCGACGAGAACATCGTCCTGTCGCCGCCGATTCGCTTCACGCTCGAGCAGGCGATGGAGTTCATCGCCGACGACGAGCTCGTGGAAGTCACGCCGGGCCAGATCCGCTTGCGAAAGCGACTGCTCAAGGAACATGAGCGCAAGCGCGCCGGGCGCGTGGAAGAGATGGACGAGGCGAGCTGAGGTCTGGTTGGCGGTTGACAGTTGACGATTGACGGCCAGAAAGAGCAAAGGCTCCTTGCCATTGCTCGCAAGGACATTCCCTCCCCTGCGGAGCGGGGGAGGGCTAGGGTGGGGGCAATTCTTCTAGACGGAGGGAACCCAGCACGCAGGTAGATGCACTCTGGCGAGATTGGGGGACCGGCCCTCTTGCTCTGGCCGTCAACCGTCAACCAGTCAGGAAACAATTCAACATAACCACTTGCGTTCGTTCACAATTCTCCGGGCTCGTTCGGCCCAAAACGGGAGCTGTTTCACACTCGACTTTGACGGTGAGCGCCTAGCATCGGGCAATCGCTCAAGAATATATAGGGTCACCCACGGAAACGCGGGTGCGAACGACAATGCACCGGCTGCTTGACAGGCAAGTCAGGGAAGCAACGAGACCCGACGGGGAGCTCGACCTTGCGAAGTTGCTCAGTGCCGTCGAGCAGACCTACGCCCGGGCCGAAGACGAACGCCGCGGAATCGTGCGTTCGATGCAGCTCATGTCCGAGGAGGCGACTGCCCTCACCAAAGAGCTCAAGGAAAGCACCGCGTCGCAGCTACAGGCCGTTCTCGATCACGTCAAAGACGTCATCATGACGATCGACGGAGAGGGGCACATTGCTTCTCTCAACATGACCGGTCAGCGTGTGTTCGGGCACACGGAGGCCGAGGCTATCGGTCGGCCGCTCAATTTCTTGTTGCCACGGCTCGCGGGCGATCAGCCGATCTGCGAGGTACTCGATCAGCTTGCCGCGCGGCTCGAGGACACCCAGGTCGATCTCTCGGCACACGAAACGTTCGGACAGCACGCGAACGGATCGCTCTTCGCGGCGGAGATGGCCGTCAGCAAGACGACTCTGAACCGCCGGACGGCCTACGTCGTGTGCTTGCGCGATACGACGGAACGCAAACGCGCGGAACTGATGGCGGCGGGTGAGCGCCGCGTCTTCGAAAGGCTTGCCGCAAACCTCGACCTGCCGATCGCGTTGGAGGCGATCACGAGCATCGTCGAGCAAGTCGCGCCGGAATCGACCTGCGCGATTCGCATGCTTGATCCCGCCGGCGAGCATTTGCGCCATTGTGCCGGTCCGAACCTGCCTTCCGCCTACGTGGCCGCAATGGAGGGCATCAAAGTCGATGCCCGTAACGGTTCGTGCGCAGCGGCCGTGTTCCTGCAGCGCCAGGTCATCGTCGCCGACACCGGGCGCGATGCGCTTTGGGAAAACTGTCGCGATGCGGTGCGAGCCGCCGGTTTCGTGAGCGCTTGGTCGACGCTCATCTATGCGTCCGACGGCCGCGTGCTCGGCACGCTCGCGCTTTACTTCCGCTCCTCGCGCAGTCCCTGCCGCCGCGATTTCGAGTTGATGGCACGCATGACGCAGCTTGCCGGGATCGCGATCGAACGACGGCTCGCCGAAAACGCACTGCGCGCGAGCGAGGCACGCTATCGGCGGCTGTTCGACAACGTCCTCGAGGGCGTCTACAGCTCGACGAAGGACGGCAAGTTCGTTTCTGTGAACCCCGCGCTCGCACGCATGGTCGGTCTATCGTCGCCGGATGAGCTGCTGTCGATGCCGACGTCGACGATTTATCACTTTCCCGAGGATCGCGAAAAGATCATCGCCGCGCTCGATCGGGACGGCGAGGTTCGAAGCGCGGAGTTCCAGTTGCGACGCGTGGACGGCACCCTGTTGACCGTGCTCGAGAGCGCCCGGGCAGTACGCAACGAGCAAGGAGAGGTGATCGGCTACGAGGGAACGATCTCGGACATCAGCGAGCGCAAGCGTGCGGAAACCGCCATTTTCGAAGAGAAGGAGAAGGCGCAGGTCACGCTGGAGTCGATCGGCGATGCCGTGATCACGACCGATGCGGAAGGGCGCATCGAGTATCTGAATCCCATCGCGGAGGAACTGACCGGCTGGGAGACAGGCGAAGTCAGCGGCAAGCCCTTGCTCGAAGTGTTTACGGTGTTGAACGAAGCGACGCGCGAGCCGCTCGAGGATCCCGTCTCGCGTTCGCTGCGCGATGGGCGTGTCGTCGCGGATGCGGATCACACGGTGCTCGTGAATCGGCGCGGTCAGGAGATCGCGATTCAGGATTCGGCGGCGCCGATTCGCGATCGCGCCGGACAAATCATCGGCTTCGTCATCGTTTTCCACGACGTGAGCAAGGAGCGGCGTTTGCGTCGTGCACTCGCCTATCAAGCGAGCCACGATGTTCTCACGGGATTGATCAATCGGCGCGAGTTCGAAAACCGCCTCAACGAGGCGCTGTTGACGGCACGGTCCGACGAGTCGGTCGCGCACGTGCTCTTGTACCTCGATCTAGACCAGTTCAAGGTCGTCAATGACACGTGCGGCCATCAGGCCGGCGACCGGTTGTTGAAGGAGATCACCGGCATCCTGCAAACGCGGGTTCGCGCGAAGGACACGATCGCACGGCTCGGCGGCGATGAGTTCGGGATCCTGTTGCAGGACTGCACCGCGGACCGCGCGGAGAAGATCGCCGACGTGCTGCGCCAGGCGATTCGCGAATATCGATTCGAATGGCACGACGGTGCCATGAACGTCGGCGCCAGTATCGGTATCGTCGAGATCAACAGCACGAGCGAGAGCATCACGAGCGTGATGAGCGCGGCGGACGTCGCGTGCTACGCGGCGAAGGATTCGGGCCGCAATCGCGTGCACATGTATCAGCATGGCGCTGCGCCCGAGCGCCACCGCGAAATGCAATGGGTCTCGCGACTGACGCGAGCGTGCGAAGAGAATCGTCTCGAGCTCTACTATCAGCCGATCGTGCCGATCGGCGCGAATCGAGATACGCGCGGACACTACGAGCTGCTGCTTAGGATGCGCGGCGAGAACGGCGAGCTCGTGCAGCCCGCCGAATTCATTCCCGCTGCCGAGCGCTACAACGTCATGCCGATGATCGATCGCTGGGTCGTGAGTCAGGCGCTCGGTGCGCTCGCGCACTACCGCGCCGACGGCGATCCGCGGCACGGCTACACGCTGTCGATCAATTTATCCGGCACGTCGCTCAACGACGATCGTTTCCTCGACTTCTTGATCAACGAGCTGCAGACGCACGATCTGAGCCCCGGAGCCGTCTGTTTCGAGATTACGGAGACGGCGGCGATCTCGAACTTGCCGAACGTCGTGCACTTCATGCGCGAGTTTCGCTCGCGCGGCTGTCAGTTCTCGCTCGATGACTTCGGCAGCGGGCTGTCGTCTTTCATGTATCTGAAGAACCTGCCGGTCGACTATCTGAAGATCGACGGGCAATTCATTCAGCACGTGACGACGGATCATGTCGATCGCAGCATGGTCGAAGCCATTACGCAGATCGGTCACGCGATGGGCATCAAGACGATCGCCGAGCGCGTGGAGACGGCGGAAGTGCTCGCTTGCCTCGCCGAAATCGGCGTCGAGTACGCGCAAGGCATCTACATCGCCGTGCCGCAATCGGTCGAATCTCTCAACCGCATCACGCGCACGAGCCCTCATCCGAAGCTGCGGTTGGTGCATTCGGCGTAGGGAGCCCATCCACCCGTCCGCACGTCAAAGCATCCACGCGTCCTCACGCCCGGAAGCGCTACAATACAAGCTCATGACGAACGAGCCTTCTTCCGCCGCGCGCACGATCTCGGTCGCTCCGATGATGGACTACACGGATCGTCATTGCAGGTATTTCTTGCGCCTGCTGAGTCCGAGCGCGCTCCTGTACACCGAGATGATCACGGCCCCCGCCATCGTTCGCGGCAATGCGGACCGCCTGCTGCGCTTCGATGCGGCGGAACATCCGGTGGCCTTGCAAGTGGGCGGCAGCGATCCCCGCGAGCTCGCGCGCGCGGCGCGCGCGGGAGAGGAGCACGGTTACGATGAGGTCAATTTGAACTGCGGCTGCCCGAGCGATCGGGTGCAGAGCGGGCGATTCGGTGCGTGTCTCATGGGCGAGCCGACGCTGGTCGCGGAGTGCGTAGCGGCGATGCGCGAGAGCGTTCGTGTGCCGGTCACCGTGAAGTGCAGAATCGGCATCGATCCGATGCCTGCGCCGAATATCGACGAGTACGAATTCCTGGTCCGCTTCGTCGAGACGGTCGCTCGAGCGGGTTGCACCGTCTTCATCATCCACGCGCGGCGCGCGGTGTTGCAGGGTTTGAGCCCGAAAGAGAATCGCGAGATTCCGCCGCTGCGATACGACATTGCTCGCCGGCTCCGGAGCGAGTTTCCGCAGCTGACGTTCATCCTCAATGGCGGCCTGCGCTCCGTGGAAGTCATCGCCGAGGAACTCCCTCATTTCGACGGTGTGATGATCGGGCGTGAGGCATACAACAATCCGTATCTGCTCGCGCACCTCCATCGGCGCTTCATCGATCCGAGCTGGCCGCTCCCGGCGCGAGAAGCCGTGATCGAGCGGTACGCGCGCTACGTTCGCGCGCGGCTTGCAGAAGGTCATTCGCTGCGCGCGATGTTACGGCCTGTGCAGGGCTTATACGCGGGACTCCCGAATGCGCGTGCTTGGCGTCGCTTCCTGTCGGAGCAAGCGACGCACAACGCCGCAAATGCCGACGTGCTCACCGACTCCCTCCGCATCGTCCGAGCTGCTTGAGACGAAGATTAAGAACAACTCTCGCCAAGCACGCAAAGCCCGCCAGGGCAAGAGGAAGAAAAATACTCTCGCAGAGGCGCGGAGACGCAGAGGTCGGAAGGAAGAAATAATTTCTTATCTCTGCGTCTCAGCGTCTCCGCGAGAGATCTTCTTAACTCTTAATCCTTGGCGAGCTATGCGTGCTTGGCGAGATTCATCTTGTTCTAGGCACTCACTCCCCCGAAGAGGGCAGACGCCCGAAGTCGCCTTGCATCGTTGCCGCGAGGTATGCGGCCGTGGCAAAGGCAGCGACGGATTGATCGAGCACCGTCGGGTCGACTTTGAGGAGCGTGTCATTCTCCGTGTGATGCACGTCAAAGTACTCGGACGCATCGAGCGACAGGTC
>JAAYXG010000426.1 GCA_012516015.1 Lysobacteraceae bacterium
CCCCGGCCTTCGGGGTGGGAAAAGAAGAAGATGAAGGAGAGACAGAAAGGAACGAAAGGGAGAGCGGTCTTCGTTGCCTACTCCCCTTCCGCAACCTCCGCGAGTGCCTTCTTCCGTGCAGCTTCGAACTCATCGCCCGGTACCCAGGAGGGCATCTCGTCCGCGTTCGCGATTTGAAGGCCGACACGAAAGCCGAGGTCGGCGTCTTCGACCATGCCGTCGAAATTCCACCAAGACGCAATCTCGTCCGACGGCTGGTGGTAGTTGTGCTTCTCGTTCGCCTCGTGTTGTTCCCTGCCCCAACCCTCGGGCCTGCCAATGAAGTCGATTCCCGCCCTCAGGTACACCGCGGGCACGCCGATCTTCGCGAAGCTGAATTGGTCCGATCGATAGAAGGAACCGCGATCGGGAAACTGATCGCCGGTAACGACTCGATCTTGGGATTGCGCGACTTGCTCGACAATCGCATCGAGCGTCGATTTCCCCTTGCCGATATACACGAGGTCTTTCGTGCGGCCCCAGATGTTCGCGCTGTCGAAATTCAAGTTCGCCGCGATCTTGCCCGGCGCGACCGTCGGGTTCGACGCGAAGTACTTCGATCCGAGCAGCCCCTGCTCTTCAGCGGCGACGAACAGCAGCATGATCGATCGGCGCGGCGGCGTCGGCAGCGCTTTGAATGCCTTGCCGATCGCGAGTATCTGCGCCACACCGGACGCATTGTCTCGCGCGCCGTTATAGATCGTGTCGCCCTCCGCATCGGGCTCGCCGATCCCGAGGTGATCGTGGTGAGCGGTGTAGATCACGTACTCGTCGGCGAGCTCGGGATCACTGCCCTTCAGCATACCGTAGACATTCGCCGTGCGCGTGCGGTTGAGCGTGTTCTCGAATGCGAGGGAAGTCTTCACGTCGAGCGCCACGGGGGCGAAGTCCTTGGACTTTGCCGCTTCGATCAGCTTGCTCAGGTCGTGGCCGGCAAAGGCGACGAGCTCACGGGCCGCATCTTCGGTCAGCCAACCTTTGACCTTCACGGTCGGCTCGCCCTGGCTCGGCAATTCCACCTGTTCGCCGGACCACGACGTCTGGACGACTTGAAAGGGATAACCGGCTGACGGCGTCGTATGAATGATGATCGCGCCAGCGGCGCCTTGGCGCGCGGCGCTCTCATATTTATATGTCCATCTTCCGTAGTAGAGACGCGTTTCGCCCGCGAACAACTCCGGATCCCAATCGGGATCGTTGTTCAGCATGAGCAGCACCTTGCCTTTGAGATCCTGACCCTTGAAGTCATTCCAATCGTATTCGGGCGCTTCGATGCCGTAGCCCACGAACACGACCTCGGCGTCCTCAATCGCCCCGCGCTCGGTTTGCACGCCGCTCGCGGCGATGTACTCGTCCCACCAATCGAAAGCGAGGGATTTGCCGTCGCGCCGGAAGGTCCACTGCTTCGGCATCTTCGCAGCGATGCCGATGACATCGAAGAACTGCTCCCACTCGCCTTGCGGCCCGGCCGGTTCGAAACCGATTTGCTCGAGCTGCTCGACGAGATACCGCCGCGCCTTCTCATCGCCAGGAGTCGCAGGTCCGCGGCCCTCGAACTCGTCGGCGGAAAATTCTGCGATGCGATCGCGCAAGTAGTCGGGCGTGATCTGGGCAGCAGCGAGCCGCACATCGTCGGAGATGCTCGCATTCGCGGACTCGGCCGGCGCGACAGGATCGCGCTGGCAAGCGCTGATCGCGAGTGCAGCGAGCACGATCGCGATCGTGCGCACGATACGGTTGGGGGCATACGGTTCGGTGGTATACATTGGACTCCTCGGACCGCTGCAGCGGTGCGCAGCGAGTTTGCGGTCGAGCACGTGTTCGGAAGGCAAGCGAACAGCGTCTGAAGCGAAACTAAAACTGTAGCATGCGATCGTTCGTGGGCAAGGCATCTCAATGGTTTCTTGCAGCACTCCTATCGGTGCTTGCAGCATGGTACGTCGTTCCCGAGATTCGCTGGCGGTTGGCGCGCGCGGACGTGGCGCCGCGCCCCGTACAGCCGCGCGGCGACTTGGCGGCGGACGAGCTCGCGACGATCGAGATCTTCGAGCGCGCGAAGGGCTCGGTCGTCTTCATCACGACGCGTGCGCGCGTGGTGGACTTTTGGACACGCAACGTGCACAGCGTTCCGCGCGGCACGGGTTCCGGCTTCATTTGGGACGAATACGGACACGTGGTCACGAACCTTCATGTGATCGCAGGCGCCTCGGAGGCGATCGTGCAATTGGAGGACGGACGGGACTATCCCGCCCGCTTGGTCGGCGCGAGCCCGGCCCACGACATCGCAGTACTTCGCATCAAGGTCCCCGTGGATGCGCCGCAGCCGGTGCCCATCGGAACGAGCGCCGATTTGCGCGTCGGTCAGAAGGTGTTCGCGATCGGCAATCCTTTCGGGCTCGATTGGACTTTGACGACGGGCATCGTGTCCGCGCTCGAACGCTCGCTGCCCGCTGAGGACGGCTCCATCATCTCGCACCTGATTCAGACGGATGCCGCCATCAATCCCGGCAACTCAGGCGGCCCGCTCCTCGACAGCGCCGGGCGTTTGATCGGCATCAACACGGCGATCTTCAGCCCCTCCGGCGCCAACGCCGGCGTCGGATTCGCCGTGCCCGTCGACGCGGTGAATCGCGTCGTGCCGCAATTGATCGCCACGGGTCGCTACGCGCCGCCGAGTTTGGGCATCGAAGTCGACGAGTCGCTCAATCGTGCTCTGACGCGCGAGCTGGGGCTCGAAGGCGTCGCCGTCCTGCGCGTTTCTCCCGGAACCGGCGCGGACAAAGCGGGCTTGCGCGGAATCGAGATCGTGCAGGAAACGGGAGCCGTGATTCCCGGCGATGTGATTCTCGCGATCGACGATGCCCCGGTCTCGAGCGTGGCGGAGCTACTCGCGCGGCTCGACGACAAGCGCGTCGGCGAGTCGGCGCGGCTTCGCGTATGGCGCGAAGGCAAGACGATCGAGGTCACGGTTGAGCTGCAAGCAGCGGGCGGCACCGCCACGCTGTGACGCAGTTACGTTACGCGCGCGCAGAATTTCGGGGAGACTCGCACGCGCGCGGTCGGTCCGTCACGGAATTCGAGCTTTCCCGCACCGCTTCACACTTTCAGGCGGAAAGCGCGGCCGTTATCGAAGGGAGAGCGGTGCGCCGCGAGCAAGTGTGAAATGGATTCGAGTTCGTTACATATTACAGAGTTGTCTCAGGTCATCTGGTTCGCCGTCGCGCTCGCAGCGGCGTTCATCGGCGTCGTCATGTATCGCCGCTCGCGCAGTGTCATCGAGGCCGAGAACACCGCGCCCGCACCGATCGTCAAGGCTTCTTACAGCGACGCCCAGACGGTTCGGGTGCTCGACTCGCAGCACTTCGATCGCCTGCGCAAGCCCTTGCACCTCACGCCCGGCCAACACGCCGATATCTTCCCGGCACATCCGGTCGTCGGGCCGCGCTTCCGCATTTCGCTCCAAGCGATCTCGAAGCACGGCGCGGAAGACGCAGCCCATCTTTCGGTCGTCTATGCGGGCGTGCGAGTGAGCTGCGGTCCGCTCGCGAAAGAAGTGGATTTCAACGAGTTCTTGCTACCGCAAGCCCCACGCGATGAGTCGAGGTGCGCGATCTTCCACTACCAAGAAACCAGCCACACGCTCGAATTCATGCGCATCAAGGTGAACGCCATCGACCGCAGCACCAATACGGTCGCGCTCGAGGTCGTACAAATGCGAGGGCGATGGCCGGGCGGCGACGCCTGATTGAGCGCGTTGACGGTTGACGGTTGACGGTTGACGGTAAGAAGGAAACCGTACTGTGCCGTCGACTGCCAAACTTGGCGCCGACGCATGCCCCGTTGCGTTCCAATCCGAGGCAGCCTGAACGGAACAGATTTCGACCTTGTGTCTTGACCTCGTATCCGCTGCGCGCGAGCGCGTTGTAGGTCGGATTTCAATCCGACCAAGACAAGATGAAGTGTCGGAATTTAAAAATTCCGGCCTACAATCGATACGATACGCGAATGTCCACGCAGCGCGTCCTCCCCCGTTCCTTCTATGCCCGCGGCACACTGAGCGTTGCGCGCGATCTTTTGGGCATGCATCTCGCGCGCGCGCACGAGCGTGGCGTGCAAGTGGGGCGAATCGTGGAAGTCGAGGCCTATAAAGGGCCCGACGATCTGGCCGCCCACTCGTCGAAAGGTCGCACGCGCCGCACGGAAGTGATGTTCGGCCCCCCAGGACACGCGTACGTATACCTTATATATGGGTTCTGGCACTGCTTGAACGTGGTGACGGCGAAAGATGGCGTGCCGCACGCAGTGTTGATCCGGGCGCTCGAGCCGGTGAGCGGCATCGACGATACGACGCACGGCCCAGGGCTGCTCTGCCGCGCGCTCGACATCGATCGCTCGCTGAACGGTGCGGACCTCCTCGGCGATGCGCTCTGGATCGAACGACCCGCTCGATTCGTTCGACCGCGTGTCGTGCGCAGCACGCGCATCGGCGTGGACTACGCGGGCGATTGGGCGCACAAGCCGTGGCGCTTCTTCGATCGCGATTCGCCGTACGTCTCGACCGTGAGCGTTGCAGCGCGCAGACGCGCCCTGAGCCAGGGGATAGTGACCAGGGGTTAGGGGATAGGGGCAGTCAGAAGGCGATGCGCGCCGAGCGCGTCTCTGACTATCCCCTATCCCCTATCCCCTAACCCCTAACCCCTAGCCTCTGGCCCGAAGCCCCAGGCCCACGGCATGGGCTATCATCCTCTGCCCCGCCTCCTTCGCCGCCATCCGATGTCTCCTGCTCGCGACCTTTTCTCCTATCGCAAGTATTGGGCCTCCCGATTCGGGATTGCGCCGTTCTTGCCGATGTCGCCC
>JAAYXG010000427.1 GCA_012516015.1 Lysobacteraceae bacterium
CGTCGATGTCTTGATTCGCCATGCAAAGCTGTGTGAGCGTCTGAAACGCCTCGGTCGCCTGACGCCGCAGACTCATTCTTTCGTTCGTGAGCCACTCATCGAACGCGCCGGAACGCGCATCGAAGCCGTCGAGCAGATCGCCGCGATACAGCTCCGCCGCTTCCTGAAGCGCAGATCTCGTCGCCGATTCGAGCGCTTGACGGAAGCGCGCGAGGTCGCAGACGAACGCGTTGGCGTCGAGCGCGAGTGAATCCGTCGTCGCGATGAGGACGGAATGGCAACTGCGCGGGAGCGCTCTGCGCAGCGCCGCGATCGCTTGTCTTAGGCTCGTCCGCGCGAGCTCCTCGTCGGCATCTTCCCAAAGCAACGCAGCCAGACGTTCGCGTCCGTGAGACTCGGACGGTCGAAGGGCGAGATAGGCAAGCAGCGCTCGGCTCTTGCGCGAGGCGATCTTGATTTCCGTGCCCGCGCCGTCGAGCACACGCAATGGACCGAGGAGTTGTAGCGTCAAGGGACTCACGGCGTATCGCTCCACAGGCGCTGCCCATTCACATTCACGTATTTTTCACGCACCGCACGACTTTGTCATCACGGCGCCCAGCTACAAGGTGTCCAGCAAATCGAGTTCATGAGGAGAGTCCGATGTCACTGGTCGATTGTCGCGGCGTGCCCGTTTCGACGCGCAATGTCAGGTGCCTGCAGCAGTACGAGCAGGCGGTCGAGCTCGCGGTCGGATACTACCTTGATCCGCTTGCCATTCTGCAAGAGATACTGGAAGACGATGCCCAGTTTGCCGCAGCGCACTGCCTCCGTGCGGCGCTCATGCTCACTGCGACCGATAAGTCGGTGCTGCCGATGCTGCGCGAGAGCGTCGAAGCCATCGAGAGCCTCGGTCGACGCGCGCACGAGCGCGAGCGCGCGCACGCCGCTGCGGCGCGCGCCTGGTTGCAGGGCGACTTTGCCGGCTCGATTCGCAGCTACGGAGACATTCTGCACGACTACCCGCACGATCTGGTTGCTTTGCAAACCGCCCATATCGGCGACTTTCTGCTCGGCGAATCGACGATGCTTCGCGACCGCATCGCGCAGGTCCTGCCTCAATGGGATGAGAGCATTCCCGGCTATAGCTATGTGCTCGGCATGTATGCGTTCGGTCTCGAGGAGACGGGCGCCTACTCGCGCGCCGAAGACATAGGCCGGCGCGCCCTCGAGCTGAATGGGCGAGATCCGTGGGCGGTGCACGCCGTCGCGCACGTAATGGAGATGCAAGGGCGGCTGCGCGAAGGCATCGATTTTCTCGGCGCACACGAAAACGCATGGGCGCGGAACAATGCCTTTGCGTTTCACAACTGGTGGCACCTCGCGCTCTTCTACTTGGATATCGGCGATACGGGACAGGTGCTCGCGCTCTACGACGCCAAGGTGCGAACGGCGAGCTCGCAGGCGCCCCTCGAAATGATCGATGCGTCCGCTTTGCTGTGGCGTCTTCATATTCGCGGCGTGGACGTGGGCGAGCGCTGGCGGGCGCTTGCCGATGCGTGGCAACCGGCGGCCGAAGACGCCTTCTACGCTTTCAACGACGTTCACGCCATCATGGCATTCGCCGGCGCGCACCGCTTGGGTCTCGCGCGTAAGACGATCGCGGCGATGGAACGTCAAGCCGCGGGCACGCATACGAATGCGCTGATGACGCGCGAGGTGGGTTTGCCCGTCGCGCAAGCAGTCATCTCTTTCGCGCTCGGCCACTACGCCGAGTGCATCGAGTCGCTGCTACCGATCCGCACGATCGCGCATCGCTTCGGCGGCAGCCATGCGCAGCGCGATTTGATCCATCTCACCCTCGTCGAAGCGGCGCTTCGCGCCGGCAAGATCAAGTTGGCGCGCGCGCTCGTCGCCGAGCGCACTCAGCTCAAGGCAGCGAGCCCCTTCAACTGGCAGTTGAGCGCCCGCGTGAGCGACGCGATCGGCGAAGCCGATCGAGCAGCACGGGCGAGAGAGAGCGCGGAGACTCGCCGCCGAGCGCACTTCGCGGGGCTTGGGGCTTGGGGCGTGGGGCCTGGGTCTTAAGAGTACGAGCGGCTTCTTCCTTTGGCCCGAGCCCCAGGCCCTCTTCACGCTTTGTGCTCTCTCGCGAGATACGCCTGCGATTGCATCTCGATGAGACGGCTCTTCGTGCGCTCGAACTCGAACGTGAGCTTCGTGCCTCGATAGAGCGCGTCGATCGGTGCGGACGCCGAAACGATCAGCTTGACCGCGCGATCGTAGAATTCGTCTACGAGACTGATGAAACGGCGCGCTTGGTTCTCGTGCTCCGGCATGAGTATGGGTACGTCGCTCAGGAACACCGTGTGGTAGCAGCGCGCGAGCTCGATGTAATCGCTTTGGCTGCGCGGACCATCGCAGAGCTCGCGGAATGTGAACCAGACGACGTCGTCCGCCTGTCGATGCGGATGTAGACGGCGGCGATTGAGCGTGAGCGTGGAATCCCGGCGCCCGGGTTCGCCCGCGATCTCGACGAACAAGGCTTCGAGTCGACTCGCGTGGTCGGCCTCGCTCGCGTCGAACCACGTCGTGGCGCGTTCGAGCATGCGTAGGCGGTAGTCCGCCCCGGCCGCCATATGAAGCACCTCGGTGTGCTCTTTCAGCAGCCGAATCGCCGGGAGGAATCGCGCGCGCTGCAACCCTCCTTTATAGAGATCGTCCGGCGGCACGTTGGAGGTGGCGACCAGCGTGACGCCACGCTCGAACAGC
>JAAYXG010000428.1 GCA_012516015.1 Lysobacteraceae bacterium
GTATGCGTCGAAGCATCATGTTCTTCTCTGGCCAGCGCCCAGAGCCCAACAGCCCCTTGGTGCGCAAGCTAGACTTGCGGCGCATGGCTTATCGACTCTTCATCTTCGACTTCGACGGCACGCTCGCGGATAGCGCCGATTGGGTCATGCGCACGTTCAACGATCTCGCGCGCGAGCATGGGTTTCGACGCGCAAGCGAGGACGAGCTGCGCATGCTTCGTGGACGCAGCAACCGCGAGATCGTGAGGTATCTCGGCGTGCCGGCCTGGAAGCTGCCGACGATTGCCGCGGACGCGCGCAGGCGGTTCGCGAGAGACATCCGGCTGATCAAATCGTTCCCGGGGATCGACGAGCTTTTCGAAGCGCTCAAGGCACACGGAGCGTTGATTGCGATCGTAACGTCCAACTCGGAAGAGAACGTGCGCACGATCCTCGGTCCCGCGAACGCGGCGAAGATCGATTTCTACGACTGCGGCGCCTCGCTCTTCGGTAAAGCTCGCAAGCTGCGCCACGTGATTGCGCGCAGCAAAGTCGCGCCCGATCGCACCATCTGCATCGGTGATGAGACCCGCGACATCGAGGCCGCGAAGGAAGTCGGCGCCGCCTCAGGTGCGGTCACATGGGGCTATGCGACCGAAGCGATTCTGATCGCGCATGAACCGACCGTCGTCGTGAGAACGATGCAGGAGATCGAGAAGCTTGCGATGCCGATGACGGGAACAGCCGACGCGTAAGCCGCGATGCGCATTGGAGCGCCCTCGCCGGCGCTTTGAATGTGGCGAGACTTAAGTACCTTGTCGTCCCGGCGTAGGCCGGGATCCAGGCAAAAGCGGCGCGCCATGCGCGCAGAGGCCTGGACTCCGGCCTACGCCGGAGCGACGAAGGTGGGTATCCAATTTCCCCACGATAGTGCGTCTATGCCAGAGTATCTCTGCTCAGAGTCCCGGCAGCGCGTCGCGAAAATCCAGCGGCTTTACGACGAGCACATCGCACGGCAGTTTCTCGAGCACGCGTTCGGCCGTGCTGCCGATGAAGATGCGCTGCAGGCCAGTCCTTGCGATAGCGCCCATGACGACGAGATTCGCTTTCAGCTCTTCGGACTTCTCCGCAAGCACGGCCGTCGCGACGCCGAGCTCGAGATGCACATTCGATTCCGGAATGTCGTACTGATCGGTGAGCGCACGCAACTCCTTGCGCTTCTGTTCGTCTTCCTGCCGAAGGACCTCCGGGCTCAGCGTATGCACCATCGGTGCGGCGGCATTCGACGCCGTCGCTGCAATGGACAGCGGGATGTACGCGTGTACGGCGTGCAATGAACCCTCCAAACGCTCCGCGAAAGTCTTGCCCCATCGCAGGATTTGATGATCCAAATTCGCGGGCTTGTCGTTGAGATGGCCCGGGTCGACCGCCGCCACGATCTTCGGCGCCTCGTCCCAAGGCGCGCCCTTCGTGAGCAACAACGGGACCGGACAGCCGCGAATCAAGTGCCAGTCCGTATTCGAGAACAGAGTTCGCCTGAGCAGGGAATGGTGATGCGTGTCTTTGATCACGAGATCGGCGCACGTGCGCATCGTGCGATCCAGGAGCCCGTCCGCCAGTCGCTCGGCGAACTCCACATCCGTACAGA
>JAAYXG010000429.1 GCA_012516015.1 Lysobacteraceae bacterium
GAGCGTCTTGTCGAGCAGAAAGTCGGGCGCGATCACTTTGCGGGCAGCGGCCTCCTCGAGACGCTCGGTCTCGCCATCGAGCTGACCGGCGTAGGCTTCGAGCCGAGCCAAATAGGCATCGGCATCGCGGCGTGTCTCGATCGTGTGCGCCTCGTCCAAGAGGCTCGGAATCTCCAGGAACGCGCCTGTATTTTGTGCAACGACATAAGGCGCGTTCCGCCACGACCAATTCAAGTTCAAGAAGGCGACGTCGCCGTACGGAAAGGCGAAGCCTTCCCGCGCGAACTCGTGCGCCGTGCGCATGACGTCGACGTCGATGAGCGTACCCTCGCCGAGACCGGACGTGTCGATCGCCTTCAAGCGCTCGAGCCGTTTCGCGACACGCTGCGCGATCCGCTCCTGCCCGCGTGCCGAGCGGTCGGTCAATTTCGCTTTGAGCGCGGCGCGCTCGCCGCGATCGATACCGAGACTCGTCGCACTCTCCGGATAGTCGGCGAGTAATTCCTCGGCAAGCTCAGCCAGGAGCGCCTGCACCGCGGCGTCAGGATCGGCGCTCGCGGCGCGCGCAACCGGATTCGCGAGCGCGAGCGCAGCGCCGGTTGCGGCAATGAATTCGCGGCGATCCATCTTCATGAAAATGCTCCTCGATGCATGAGCGCCCGTCCGTATTATCCGGCTAGCGCGCGCACCAGCAAAGACGTCACTCTAGTGATTCGCGCGAGCAGAGTCGGCCCCAATGCGATCGAGCTGCGGTCTGCTCGCGCATCGTGATGTCTCGATCGAGCTCGTGAGGATGCACCATGCGTATGAAAGCTGTTCAAGTCGCCAAGCCCAATGCCGCGCTCGAAGTCGTTGAACGCGATCTGCCGGACGTCAAGCCGCGACACGTGCGCATCAAAGTACAAGCGTGCGGGATCTGCCATAGCGACGTGTTCACGGTCGCAGGCCTGTTTCCCGGCATTCAGTATCCGCGTGTCCCGGGACACGAAGTCGTCGGCATCATCGATGCAGTGGGTGAGGATGTGCCCGATTGGAAGGAAGGCATGCGCGTGGGTGTGGGCTGGCATGGCGGCCATTGCGGGCACTGCAGCTCGTGCCGTCGCGGCGACTTCGTCACGTGCGTTCGCGGACAAGTATCGGGGATTGCCTATGACGGCGGCTACGCCGAGTACATGGTGGCACCGTACGAGGCGCTCGCCGCCGTTCCCGACGATCTGAAAGCGGAAGACGCCGCGCCGCTCCTCTGCGCAGGAATTACCACCTTCAATGCGCTGCGACACAGCGGGGCGCGTCCCGGCGACTTGGTCGCCGTGCTCGGCATCGGAGGACTCGGCCATCTTGGCGTGCAGTACGCCGTGAAGATGGGGTTCAAGACAGTGGCCATCGCGCGCGGAGCGGACAAAGGTCCTCTCGCGAAGAAACTCGGCGCTCATTTATATATCGACAGCACGGCACAGGACCCGGCCGGAGAATTAATGAAGCTCGGCGGCGCGAAGGTGATTCTCGCGACCGTCACGGACGCGAAGACGATGAGCGCCGTCGCGCCGGGTCTCGGCATCAACGGCAAGCTCTTGGTCGTCGGTGCGAGCCCCGACCCGATCGAGGTCTCGCCGATGCTGCTCATCGGCGGGCGCCGTTCGATCGCCGGATGGCCGTCGGGAACGGCAATGGATTCGGAAGACACGCTGCGCTTCAGCGTGCTGTCGAACGTGCGCCTGATGATCGAAACGTTCCCTTTGGCGCAGGCTGCAGAGGGTTATGAGCGAATGATGAGCGGTAAGGCGCGCTTTCGCGTGGTGCTCGTACCCTAAAGACATGAATACGCGCGAATTTTGTTGTCGAGATGAGACGGCAAACGTGATACCCGACGCAAATACTGGCACACTCTGCGCTCACGAGAACTAGAACGATCGAATTGGCGACATGAATCAGGGTGATGCGACCCTTTCACCCCAGGGATCAGGTACCGCGTCGAGTAGAGTCTGCTATCGCTTCGAGCAATGCGAAGTCGATCCGGCCGGCTATCGCTTGCTCGTGCGCGGCGAGCCCGTTGGCATCGAGCCGCGCGTGCTCGAGCTCGTCGTCTATCTCATCGAGCATCGCTCTCGTGTCGTCAGCAAGGACGAGCTGTTGGAGCGGCTCTGGGCAGGCAAGTACGTCACCGAATCGACACTGACTCGCGCGGTGTACGAAGCCCGCCGTGCGTTGGGCGACGATTCTCGCGAGCAGCGGATCATCAAGACGCTCCACAGCCGCGGTTACCAGTTCGTCGCGCCGGTGTCCGAACTCACTTCCGATCCTGAGCAGGAGAGCACGGAGAGCGTCGAGGCATCGACCGCAGCAGCCGAGGCACCGCCGCCCGAACAGCCGCATACCTCACGCACGCGTCGCACGTTCGGGATCGCGCTCGCTTCCGTGCTCGCCGTCGCGCTCGTCGCGGTGACCGTGGTTTGGTTTGGCAGCGCCGCGGAGCCGGCCGCGCGCGAGCGTATCGCAATTATGCCGTTCAGCGTCGACGCCAATGCTTCGGACTTGGGATGGGCCGAGCTCGGCCTGCCCGGACTCCTGGCGGAAACGTTGAACGAACGCGCGCAGATGACCGTCTTCCCCGCGAACCGCGTGCGTCAGGCGCTGCTACAACAGGGCGTCGCGATCGACGCCCCACAAGAAGAGCAAGTGCGCGCGCTGCGGGATGTCTTCGGTGTGGATCATGTGCTGTTCGCGCACGTCGGACGCGAGCGCGCGCAATTGACCGTAGGCTATGACCTGTTGAGCGCCGACGGCCATCACATCGCCGGCGCGGCTCAGGGCAGCGGCGCCGGCGGCCTCGCCGTCGCGCTGGCACGCACGATCACGCACGAAATCAATGTCGCGTACAAGGCCGGCGTGCCTTTGCGCAAGATCGGTCCCGACGAGTTCGTGAACGAAGCCTTTGCACGCGGCCTGCAAGCACAGCTCGGCGGGCAGCTCGAAGATTCGGTCCGCTACTTCGA
>JAAYXG010000430.1 GCA_012516015.1 Lysobacteraceae bacterium
CTATCCCCTATCCCCTATCCCCTATCCCCTATCCCCTATCCCCTATCCCCTATCCCCTATCCCCTACCCCCTACTTAGCCCCCTATCCCCTTCCCTCTGTCGCACTGCTTCGTACAGCACGATTCCCGCGGCGACCGACACATTGAGGCTTTCCACCACCCCTCGCATGGGTATGTTCACGAGCAAGTCGCACGTCTCTCGGGTCAGTCGGCGCAAACCTGCGCCTTCCGCTCCGAGCACGATGGCAAGCGGACCGGCAAGCTTGGCCTGATAGAGGGAGGTCGGCGCTTGATCGTCGGTGCCGACGATCCAGATCTCGCGCTGCTTCAACCAACGCAGCGTGCGCGCAAGGTTCGTGACCTGAATGAGCGGCATCGTTTCGGCGGCGCCCGAGGCGACCTTGCGCACCGTCGGAGAAAGTCCCGCGGCGCGATCGCGCGGCACGATCACGGCACTGACACCTGCGGCATCGGCGGTGCGCAAACAGGCGCCCAAATTGTGCGGGTCTTGTACGCCGTCGAGCACTAGCAAGAGCGGCGGCGCCGCCGCACGATCGAGCAGCTCATCGAGCGCGCCCTCGCCCAATGTGCCGATCGCGCGCACCTGCAAGCACGCGCCTTGATGGCGCTCGCTCCCGGCGAGGCGCGCGAGCTCCCCGGCATCGCGCCACTCGGTGCGCACGCCCGCACGCTGCGCGATATGCACGAGCTCCTTCGCGCGCGCATCCTCGCGGCCCTTCTGCAGCAACAACAGCAGCGCCCGCTCCGGACGCTGCTGCAGCAGCGTGCGAACCGCATGCAAGCCGAAAACGATCGAACCTGCGCTCATCGGCGGCCTCGTCGACGTTGCCACGGGCCGCGAACCTGCTGCGCGCCGGCACGCGTCTCAGCGAGCTCGAAATCGATCTTGCGCTCGTCGATGATCACGTTGACGAGCCGCACGCGCAGATGATCTCCGAGCTTGAACACGCGTCCGCTGCGCGCGCCGATCATGCGAAAGCCGGTGCGGTCGCGCGTGAAGTAATCGGCGCCGAGCGCGCTCACGTGAATCAGTCCATCGATCTGCAGCCCTTTCACGCGCGCGAACAGGCCGAAATCGACGACGCCCGTTACGATGACATCGAACTCTTCGCCGATCTTATCCTGCATGTACTGACACTTGAGCCACGACAGCGCATCGCGCGTCGCCTCATCCGCTCGGCGTTCGGCAAACGAACATTGTTGGCCGAGCTGCACCACCTCATCGGCGGACCAGTCGAACGAAGCGCCGTCGCCGCCGCGAAGCACATGACGAATACCGCGATGGACCATCAGGTCGGGATACCGCCTGATGGGCGACGTGAAATGCACGTACTCGGAGAGCGCGAGCCCGAAATGGCCGATGTTCGCGGGCTGATACACCGCTTGCGGTAGCGAACGTATGACGACAGTTTCGATGAGCTCCGCTTCTTCGTTGCCGACGATCCTGCTCAGCACGGCGCTCAGGTCTTTCGGCTCGAGCGGCCGATCGGTGGGCAAATGGATCCCGAAACCCTGGAGGAATTGCCGCAGTTGCTCCAACCGGTCCTCTTCCGGCTGTCCATGCACGCGATAAAGCGTCGGGACCTTGTGCCTTTTCAAGAAGCGCGCGGCTTGGACGTTCGCGGCGATCATGCATTCCTCGATGAGCCGATGCGCATCGTTGCGCGTGGATTCGACGAATGCCGCGACTCGCCCTTGCGCATCGAAAGTCACTTTCAGCTCCGGCGCATCGAAGTCGAGCGCGCCGCGCTCGATGCGTGCCCGATGCAATGCGCGGAACACCGCATACAACTCGCTGAGCTGCGCGCCGAGCGCGAGCACTTCTTCATCCTGAACCGCGGCGGGATTGGCGAGATAGGCCGCCACCTTCGTGTACGTGAGGCGCGCGCGCGAACGCATGACCCCTTCGAAGAAGCGCGCACGCGTCACTTTGCCTTGCGGCGTCACTCGCATCTCGCACGCGAGGCACAAGCGGTCTACGTTCGGATTGAGAGAGCACAATCCATTCGACAACGCCTCCGGCAGCATCGGCAGCACGCGATTCGGGAAGTACACCGACGTGCCGCGGTGCCGCGCTTCTCGATCGAGCGCCGAATCCGGAGCAACATAGCTCGCGACATCCGCGATCGCGACGATGAGCCGCCAACCGCCTCGCACCGCTTCGCACCAAACCGCATCGTCGAAATCGCGCGCGTCCTCTCCGTCGATCGTCACGAGCGGCAGGTCGCGAATGTCTTCGCGATCCCGTTTCGCCGCCGCGCTGACCTGAGTGCCGAATTTCTCGGCTTCTTGAATGGCTTCCGGCGGAAACTCGAAAGGTAGACCATGCGAATGGATCGCGATTTCAGTTTCCATTCCGGGTGCGGCATGCTCCCCGAGCACACGCGTCACGTGACCGACCGGCTGAGCCGTTCGCGACGGTTGCTCGATCAACTTCACGAGC
>JAAYXG010000431.1 GCA_012516015.1 Lysobacteraceae bacterium
AAGCACCGGCTGCCGAGGATCCGGCACCGACCCTGGATCGAGAGAAGGCAAGGAGAACGCAGGCGCTAGCCCGATTTCCGGGCTTCGTCGACGTCAGCTAAAGCTCGACAGGCCTCTGAGCCGCTGTCTCATTGAGAGACTTTATCGTGGGGCACGACTTGTCGGGGTATGGTTGTCCCAAATCAAACCTCGACAGCCGCTCGCCGCAACCTGCCCGAACTTATGTCCTATTCCCGAGTCACCCTACTCCCATTCGAGCAAGTGCTCAGTGTCGAGCAGGATGAAACGCTGCTCGAGGCGGCTTTGCGCGCGGGCTTGAACCTACCGCACAGCTGCAAGGGTGGACATTGCTCTTCATGCCGGGCCAGAATCCGGTCGGGGAGCGTCCATTATCCGCTCGGCCGACCGCTCGGGCTGCTCGAAGAGGAAGTGAGAGAGTCTTTCGTGCTGTTGTGCCAAGCGCACGCAGCGAGCCCGGAGATCGTGATCGAAGCCCGAGAAATCAAACCGCCCGCGCAAGAGATTCAGGTCAAGAGTTTGCCTTCCCGCATCGAGCGTCTCGAACGGCTCGCCCCGGATGTCATGGCCGTCTTCCTACGCCTGCCGTCTCGCGAGCAGTTCAGCTACGTCGCGGGCCAATATCTCGACATCATGCTGCCGCACAATCGGCGCCGCAGCTTCTCGATCGCAAACCCGCCCCACGATGCGGAACTGCTCGAGCTCCATATTCGACGCGTCTCGAGCGGGGAGTTCACGCAGCAGCTCTTTTCGGGCAGCGCGGAAAAAACGCTGCTTCGCATCGAGGGACCGCTCGGCCAATTGTGGTTTCGCGAGGACTCCCCCCGTCCCGCCATCTTGATCGGCGGCGGCACGGGTTATGCGCCCATGCGCGCGATGATCCGCCATTTGCTGGAACGGGGCGATCGGCGTCCTCTGCACTTCTATTGGGGCGCACAGGCACGCGTGGACTTGTACGAGGACTCCCGTGTGCGCCGCTGGTGCGAGAAATATTCGAATTTGCGCTACACGCCGGTGTTGTCGAACGCACGTCCCGATGAGGAATGGACGGGACGCGTCGGCTGGGTCCACGAGGTGGCGCTCCAAGATCATCCGAACATTGGCGATTTCGACGTATATGCGGCGGGGCCGCCGGTGATGATCGAAGCGATCAGGCAGGACTTCGCCGCGAAGGGTCTGCCCGCGGAGCAACTGTTCTTCGATTCTTTCGACTTCGCGCCGGACGCGTTGGCAAAGCGCGCCGTCGAATAGCTCCGACTACAGTCGACGGGTCAACTGACGACTGTCGACTTGTCGATCGGAGGCGCGACCGAGATTAAAGAGGCCGTTTCAGTTTCCCGCGACCTTTGCAACGCGCGCACCCATTCGCATCAGCTTGATCAAGGTCGGACGAGGGATCCCGCGCACTTGCTCGTACCAGGTCGAGAGCTCTTCCAAGAACTCCAGCATCGATGCGATCCTTTCCTTCACCGGCTCCGGCGTATCGGCGTCGCGCTTGGCCTCGTTGACACAGTCACGGAGCAGATGAACCGTAGGATCGAGCTCGCGCTTCTTGCGTCCGTCCATGATCGTCGTGAGCACTTCCCAGATGTCTTTGCGCGCATGAAAGTAGTCCCGACGATCCCCGAGCACATGCGTCACGTGGACCAGATCCCAGCTTTGCAGCTCCTTGAGGCTGACGCTGACGTTCGAGCGCGCGAGTGCGAGCGTTGCTGCGATGTCTTCCGCCGTCAGCGGCTCGGGGGAAAGGAACAGCAGCGCGTGGATCTGGGCGACGGATCGACTCACACCCCAGCGGCTCGCCATCTCGCCCCAGTGAAGAACACAGCGCTGCATCGTCGGTGTGAGCATCATCGGCATTCCCGCCTGGTTCGTCTGTCAGTTCAGGTATTTCTGAAAGTACGAACGACAACGTGGGCCGTCAACCCGTGCTATCCGCAAACGGGAGGCATCCCGTGACGGATGCTCGCCGCCACATCTTGATCGCCGGGTGCGGCTATGTAGGGCGCCGTCTCTACGCGCGGCTTGCCGAACGATTCGACGTCACGGCTCTCGTCCGCACGGCTCACAGCGCGAGCATGCTCGCGGCAGAGGGGTTTCGGACCGCCACGCTCGATCTCGACCGCATACGTGCGGGCGCAAGCGTCCCCGAGCGGCTCGAGCAGGAATCGATCGTGTACTTGGTGCCGCCGCCCGCGTTCGGCGAGAGCGATCTGCGCCTGGATCGCTTCTTACAGCTTGCAACGGTGCCGCCGAAAAGCTTCGTGTACGTGAGCACGACCGGCGTCTACGGCGATACGGGCGGTGCGCCGGTCGATGAGAGCGCACCGGTCAATCCCCGCACCGATCGCGCGCGTCGCCGCGTGACCGCCGAGGAGATGACGCGGGTTTGGTGCACGGAGCGCCGCGTGCGGCGTGTCGTATTGCGCGTACCCGGAATTTACGGTCCGGGGCGCTTACCGCTAGAACGCATGCGCAAAGGCGAAGCGATCGTGCGCGAGGACGAGGCCGGTATTTCGAATCGCATCCACGTGGACGACCTCGTCTCCGCGTGCGTGGCGGCGATCACGAATCCCGAGGCGCGCGGCGTTTACAACATCAGCGACGGCGCAGCGATCAGCTCGAGCACATTTCTGCTCAAGGTTGCAGAGCTCGCGGGCATCCCGCCCCCGCCGCAAGTCTCCATGGTCGAAGCGCAGCTCACGTTCACGCCCGATCGCCTCTCGTTCCTGAGCGAATCGCGCCACGTCCTGAACGAACGGATGCGGAAACATCTCGGCGTAAAATTGAAATATGCGGACTACGCGCAAGGAATCCGCGCCAGTCTCGAGGGATGAACGGTCGAGGAAGGACGCGCTGCCCGCCTTTGTCGACGTCCCTGCCGGAAAGCGCTCGTCAGCTCGGCTGACTACGCTTACTCGACAGCCACTTCGTAATCGGCTGCCACTGCTCCCAATCCTGCCACGCGAGATACTCCGGAAGCTCGAAGATGCCCATGCCGCGTTGGAACGCGCGTAGGTAGTTCGTCGATTGGCGCAAAGAGCTCAGGTAAGGCACCTTGAGCTTGGACAGATACCGATCGAGCTCTTCGTACAACAGCGTGTTCTCGCGCACTCGGTTCGCGACGACGGCGAGGCGGGCTTGGGCGCGCTGGACTTTGCCGAGGTCGAGAAGCTCCGCCATGAAATGAGCGCACGCTTTCATGTCGATCGGTGAGGGCAGAACGGGCACAAGGATCGTCTCGGCGCGCCGGACGAGCTCGTTCATCTCGGAGCCATGTGTGCGGGCGGGCGCATCGATGACGAGGATATCCGTGTCCCGCGGGACCCCGCGCAGACCTTCTTCGTGCGCGTCGACGGGTATGATCGACGGCAGATCGTCAGGCCGAATCGCGAGCCAATCGAGGCTCGTGCGCTGCGGATCGTAGTCGGCCAAGGCGACTTTACGGCCTTCGCCGGCGAAGTAGCTCGCGATGTTCGTGGCGAGCGTGCTCTTGCCGCAGCCGCCCTTCGAGTTCATAACCATCACGTGGCGCATCAGAATCCTCGCTTTTGCCCGAAGCGTTCTTAAAAGAATCGTTGCTGAATCGGCAGGGCGCACCCGCATGTTCTTGTAGCTATGCCCGTAAATTACGGGGATAGGCGCCAAATGTCACGACGAGAGGGCCGGTCGAAGGGGAAAACGCCTTGATTCGCAGGCCACCTGGAATCGATCCTCCATCTTCCTCCTCGCCTCCTTGCCTCTATACTGTCCGCCATGCTCCTCACCTTCACGAAAATGCACGGGCTCGGCAACGACTTCATCGTGTTCGATGTCGCCGACCCGGCGCAGGTGCCGGATACGGAGACGATCCGCCGACTGGCCGACCGGCGCACCGGGATCGGCTTCGACCAAGCGCTCGTACTCTTGCCCTCCACGAATCCCAAGGTCGACGTCGTGTACCGAGTCTTCAATGCGGATGGCTCGGAGGTCGAACAGTGCGGCAACGGCGCACGCTGTATCGCGAGCCTCGTCGGACCGAGATTGGGCCGTCGCGAGGTGCGCATGGAGAGCTCCGGCGGGCATACCACCGCCAAACTGCGCGATGATGGTCTCGTCTCGGTCGAGATGGGCGTGCCGAATTTCGAACCCGAGTCGATACCGTTCGAAGCTTCCCGAGAAGCGAACGTCTATCCGCTTCGGATCGGAGAGAAAGAGCTTCAGATCAGCGCGGTATCGATGGGCAACCCCCACGCGGTGCTGCAAGTCCCGTCGGTGCGCGATGCGGACGTGGACACGATCGGGCCAGCGGTACAGAATCACTCGCGCTTTCCGAATCGTGCGAATGTCGGTTTCATGGAGGT
>JAAYXG010000432.1 GCA_012516015.1 Lysobacteraceae bacterium
CCTTCAAATGCTCCGCCGATTTGATCGCCATGAAGCGAGCGAGAATGTGCGGCTGGCCCGGATAACCCAATCCCCACGCGACCAAGGAAGCGATCCCGATCAGGCCGAGCGCCTCGCCCGCATCGCCGATCGACGGATCGAGCAACTCTGGGCTGCGCGCGGCGATCGCGGCGAACGTTTCGGACACGCCGCCGGCGAGCGCCATACCGAGCACGGCGACCAGAACGAGCGCGACGAACATCAACGTTCCTTGCAGCACGTCGGACCAGCTCACTGCGAGAAACCCGCCGAAGAACGTGTAGGCGAGCATGACGATCGTGCCCCAGAACATCGCTGGCACGTACTCGAGACCGAAGAGCGCCTGGAACAAGCGACCCGAGGCCACGAACCCGGAGCTCGTGTAGAAAATGAAGAACACGAGAATCAGCAGCGCCGAAATCGTGCGCAGCGCGCGGCTCGCATCCGCGAAGCGATACTCGAAGTAGTCGGGCAGCGTGAGCGCGTTGTTGAGCTGCTCGGTGCGCACGCGCAGCGGCCTCGCGATGAAGCGCCAATTCGCCCACGTGCCGACGATCAAGCCGCCCGCCATCCAGACCGCATCGAATCCCGACGCATACGCGAGACCGGGCAGGCCCATGAGCAGCCAACCGCTCATGTCGGTTGCCTGCGCGCTGAACGCCGTCACCCAACTACCGAGCGAGCGGCCGCCGAGAATGAAATCCGAGAGCGTGCTCGTGCGGCGCCAGGCGATGAATCCAAGGAGCAGGCGAACGCCCATGTAGACGACGATCGTTGCGAGGATGTACGCCGGCCGCTCGATCATGGAGGTACCCGAAAATGGCGATGCGCGATGATCGCCGCATGCGTCGCAAAAGCAAAGCACCCATGACCATCGAGTCCGCGCCCGCGTCCACGCTGTCCGCGAAGAGACCTATCGGCATGGCCTAAGTCGGCGTCATTGGGTTACATTCGAAGTACATGGCTCAGCCCGCTCCCGCCAGATTTACCAACCTCGAAGACTGCGTCGAAGCGACGATTGAGCGCGTAGGCAAGCAGATCGTGCTCGGCTTGCCGGTGGCGATCGGCAAACCGAACGCGCTCGTGAACGCCTTCGTCCGGCGAGCGATCGCGGATCCCGCAATTCAGCTCACGATGGTGACGGCCCTGTCGTTGCGCGCGCCGCGCGCCCGCAGCGAGCTGCAGCGGCGCTACGTCGAGCCGTTCTCGCAGCGTGTGTTCGGCGACTACGTCGAGCTCGAATACGTGCAGCTGATCGAAGAGGACCGCCTGCCGTCCAACATCGAAGTGCTGGAGTTCTATCTGGAGCCCGGCGCATGGCTCGACGTCGAGCATCTGCAACAACACTACTTGAGCGCCAACTACACGCACGTGGCACGCGAGGCGCTTCGCCGCGGTCTCAACGTGCTCGCGCAATACGTCGCGGCTCCAGCCGGCTCCGAGGCACCGCCAGGCGTATTGAGCCTCGGCTCCAATCCGGACCTCACGGCCGACCTGCTCCCGCAAATCGCGGCGATGCGCGCCGGCGGCAAACCATTCGCGCTCATTGGATACATCCATCCCGAAATGCCGTTCATGTACGGCGATGCGCTCGTGTCCGCAGATACGTTCGATTACTTGATCGAGCGCGAAACGGCGCCCCTCTTCGCGCCGCCCAACTTGCCCATACCGCGCGTCGAGCATGCGATCGCCCTCAACGTGAGCACGCTCATCCGAGACGGCGGCACACTGCAGCTCGGTATCGGCGAGCTGGGCGATGCGATCGTCTACGCAATCCAGCTCAGGCACGAAAAGCCGGCGGCGTATCGCGAGATTCTCGAGTCCACGCCGCTCCTCGGCCGGCATCGCCGCCTCATCGAAACCGAAGGCGGAACGGCGCCGTTCGAGCTCGGCCTGTACGGGTGCACGGAGATGCTCGCGGACGGATTTCTCGACCTCTATCGCAGCGGAATTCTGAAGCGACGCGTCTACCCGAGTGCGCGTCTGCAACGACTCGTCGATGCCGGGCGCATCGGCGCCGAAGTCGGGCTGCGCACGCTGGAAGCATTGAGCGCCGCGGGCATGCGGCGCATGTCGTTCGCGGAATTCGACGAGCTGCGCGACGTCGGACTCTTTCGCGACGACATCGAGTTCGAGCGCGGCATGCTGATTTGCCCCGACGGCACACAAGTGCGCGCGAGTTTCGAAACGCCAGAGCAGCGCGCCGAGATTGCGAAAGGTTGCCTCGGCACAGAGCTACGCGGCGGGGTGTTGCTCGATGCGGCGTTCTTCTTCGGCCCGAAGGCATTTTACGAACGCTTGCGTAACCTGCCGCCGGAACAGCGAGCATTGTTCGGGATGCGCGGCATCAGCTTCATCAACGAGCTCTACGGCCCCGAATGGGAGCTCAAAGTGGCGCAGCGCCGTCATGCCCGCTTCGTCAACACGGCCATGATGGTGACGGGCCTCGGGGCAGCCGTGTCGGATGCGCTCGCGGACGGGCGCGTCGTGAGCGGCGTCGGCGGTCAGTACAACTTCGTCGCGATGGCACACGCGCTTCCCGAAGCGCGCTCCATCCTGTGCTTGCGTGCGACGCGCACCGCGAAGGGCACCGCCTCCTCGAACATCCTGTGGAGCTACGGCCACACGACAATCCCGCGCCATTTGCGCGATATCGTCGTCACCGAGTATGGGATCGCGGATTTGCGGGGCCGAACGGATCGAGAAATCGTCGAAGCGCTGGTCTCGATCATGGATGCGCGCTTTCAAGATGAATTCGTCGCACAGGCGAAGCGCGCCCGCAAGCTACCCGCGGACTATCGCATCCCGGATCATGCACGCGCGAATCTCCCGGAAACGCTGCACGATCGATTCGCGAGCTGGCGGGAACGAGGTTACTTCCCCGAGCTCCCGTTCGGCAGCGACTTCACCGAGGAAGAACGCGTGCTCGCCAAGTCGCTGCGCGACCTGGAAGCATCGGCGCACACGTTCTCGGGGAAGATCGGAGTTGCCTGGGATGCGGCCGTCAACGGCGCACCGAGCAGCGACATCGAACCCTTCATTGCGCGGCTGGCTCTGACGAGCCCCAAGAACGTGACGGAACGCTTCTACCGACGCGCCGTCGCGGCCGCGGTGAAGCGTAACTTGTCTCGGTCTCGCTGAAGCCGCGACAACTCGCCTCAGCCCCGCACTTCCGCAAGCAAGCGGTCGATCATCGCTTCCGCCTGCCGCAGGTAGCCGCCGCCAAACAAGTTGTAGTGGTTCAGTACGTGATAGAGATTGTACAGGGGCACCCGTGTGCTCGCGCCGGGATCCAGCGGCCACGTCGATTGATACGCTGCGTAGAAAGCGTGACCGAATCCGCCGAACAACCGCGTCATGGCAATGTCGGCTTCTCGGTCGCCGTAATACACCGCCGGATCGTAAACGACAGGTAATCCGTCCTCGTCGCTGCCCCAGTTGCCGCTCCACAAATCTCCGTGCAACAAGGAAGGAACGGGACGATAGCCCTCGAAGAACGCCGGAACGAGCTCGCAGAGGCGGTAGCCTCGTTCCACGATGTGCCGATCGGCGCCTTGGCGCAGCGCGAGATCGAGCTGAAAGCGCAAGCGCCGCTCGCGATAGAACTCGTCCCACCTTTCGCACCGCGCATTGAGCTGCGGTGTCGAGCCGATCGTGTTGTCACGATCCCAACCGAACTGCGTGTGCGTGCAGCGGTGCTGCCACGCGAGCTGCTCTCCGAGCGTCGCCTCGGTTGCACGTGAGGGAGGTCCGAGCTGGATCCATTCGAGCGCAAGGTACGCGCCCTCGGAACAGCGCCCCTGCAAGATCACCTGGGGCACACGAATGGCTTGCGCGGAAGCGAGCGCCTTGAGGCCCGCGGCTTCGGCACGCAGCATATCGACCGCCTGCGGAGACGACGACACCTTGACGAAGATCGAGCCTTTCGCGGAACCGTATTCGAACGCTTGGTTGATGGACCCGCCTGCGACCGCGCGCCGCGAACGCTCTTCGATCCGAGTTCCGAGCCTGTCGCTCAGTGCGTCGGCAATCGAGAGGGCGGCCCAGGGCGGCATTTCAACCGCCCGCGCGTACGGGCGTCGCGGCGCCCTTGCCCACGACCGTGGTCCACGGAGAGACCGAATGGCGAAGCACGAGGCCATTCGTGACGTAGGGGTCGGATTGCGCGAAGCGCAGCGGCACCTCCCCGTCATCGCAGTCGAACAGCAGCATTCCGCGATCCGGCGGATCGCCGAGCGCGCCGCCGAGCACGAGCTCGCCTCGTTCGTGGGCCGCCCACGCAAGGCGGAGGTGCTCCGCTCGGTAGCTCGCCCGGCGCTGCAGGTAGTCGGGCGCGAACTCATAGAACAACACGTAGTGCATGGCGCTCCTCAAAGCAGTCTTCGCGCTTGTTCCTGCAAGGTGCGAATCGTCGTCGCAATTTGCTCCGGCGCCGAGCCGTTGGCGAGGATTGCACGAGAGACGTTCGGCAGCACACGTCCGCGAGCCTCTGGCATGCGGGTCAGCACGTCTTCCATCGTGGCGCCTTGCGCGCCCACGCCAGGCGCGAGGATGAAAGATCGCGGTAACGCTGCGACGATCTGCGCCGCATCCTCGCATGTCGCACCGACGACGGCACCGATCGGACCCGGGATTTCTTCGGTGTATGCACGGTTCTGTTCCGTGATCTCGCGGGCGAGCGCGCCCGCAACCGTCTCGCCGCTCGCGACGCGTGCGGTCTGCAGCTCGCGTCCTTCCGGATTCGACGAGCGCACAACGACGAACACGCCCGCGTTTGCGCGCATCGCAACATCGAAGAAGGGCATGAGCGCACCGAAGCCGAGATACGCATGTGTGGTGA
>JAAYXG010000433.1 GCA_012516015.1 Lysobacteraceae bacterium
TCGCTCGATCTCAACGATCCGGCGAACTTCGTTTGGGATGGCGGACGGGTGAACGTGCAAATCGAGGAGCGCGAGACGGAGACGGCCGGCGCGCGCTTCGATTTGACCTGGGGCGATGAAGCGCTGAGCCTCAAGTTCGGCGGCGCGTACGACGAGGTTTCGCGCGACATCGTGCCGTACGACAACTCTCAGGCATGGCAGAACGCGATCTGCGGCGGCAATCCGAACGTGATTCTGCCGAGCCCCAATCCGCAGCCGGCGTGCACGGGACTCGACACGAACTTTCCCGAATACCCCGCGTATGGCACAGGCTTCTCAGCCGGCTTTCCGCCGCTCGTGTGGCAAGGCTCGCTCATCCCGCAGAGCGCGCTCGCCAACTATGTGCGTCCGGGTCCGGGGTTCATCACCGCGAACTGGGGCGCGATCGCGCGCGACTCGAACTACGGAGAGTTCGCTCGTACCGCACCGGATGCGGGCTCGTCGAATACCGGTGCGACGTGGGGCACGATCGACGAGAACACGCTCGGCTTCTATACCGAGTTGAACGGCGATATCGACATCGGCGAGCACCGCTTGCGCTACAGCGTCGGTGTGCGTTGGGTGGAAACCGATCAGACCGTCGGATCGCGCATTTCGCGCACCGACCCTCGCAATCCGCCGCCGCCCGCGCCGAATGAACCCGATCTATTCGCGGGCGCGCGCTATCCGAACGTGGTCGAATACACGGAAGAGGATACGACCTACGAGAACTGGCTGCCGTCCGCGAGCGTGGCGTTGAACGTGACCGACAATTTCATCGTACGCGCGGCGCTATCGCGGACGATGACGCGGCCCAATCCGAACGCGCTCTTGCCGGGTTTGAACTTCAGCAGCCCTTCGGCCGACATCGGTACGCTCGGGAACGTCGAGCTCGATCCGTTCATCTCCGACAACATCGATCTCGGCTTCGAGTTCTACACGGGCAATGAGGGCTATTTCGGCGTCGCCGCTTTTCGCAAGGGCATCGAAGGTTTCACCGTCGCGCAGACGACCTCGTTACCCTTCAGCGATTTGGCGCAGTACGGCGTGACGTATGCCACATTGACGCCGACTCAGCAGGCTGCGATCGATGCGCGCGGCGGCCCGAGCGTTGCGATGGTCAGCCTGACGCAGCAGGTCAATGCACCCGGTCGACTCACGGTCAACGGCTTGGAGTTCAACTGGGTGCAACCGCTCGATTTCCTGTTGAGCGGTTTCGGTCTCGAAGGCTTGGGATTCACGGCGAACTACACGATCATCGATCAAAAGGGTGAAGGGGCCGCGCCGGCGATCGCCGTCGGCGTCGCACCCGAGACCTACAACGCGACGCTGTACTATGAGAACTACGGCATCAGCGCCCGCATCTCGACGACCTTCGCCGAAGGCTCGCAGACGACCGGTCCCGGAGGCCAGAATGGCATTCCGGCCGCAGAGCTGTTCACCGACGACTATGAGCAATGGGACTTCTCGTCGAGCTTCGATTTATCGGAGCTTTTCGGCTTTTCGACCTGGGTCCCGCAGCTCACGATCGATGTGATCAATCTGTTCGACGAGAAGCAGCGCAGCTACTTCCAGTTCAAGAACGCGACGTTCACCGAATATGAGCCGGGCCGGACGATCATCGTCGGCCTCCGCGGCCGCTTCTAGCTCGTCGCAGGGGGAAGCAGGCAGGACACGGATGTCTTGCCGCTCCCAAAGCGTCATGCCGCTTGCAACTACGCGCGACCGGGTAGAGCACTATCGAGGTCGACGCCGTACACCGCGCTTGCCGTCTGACGAAGTGCGGTGAGCACTTTCGTCGCGGCAGGCGACAGCAGCCGATCCTTTCTCAACACCAGCCCGAACGGCTCCATTTCGCACGGCAAGTCGATCGGTACGATCGAGACCATGCCGTGTTTCGCGTAGTAGTTGGCGATCTCGGTCGCGACGACCGCGATAAAATCGCTTTCTTGCAGCATCTTCGTGATGAAGAGGAGGGAGGCGCTCTCGACCGTTACACGCGGGCCGTCGAGACCGGCTTGGCGAAACATCTGATCGAACGGATTACGTAGCACGCTGCCGACGGGCGGTATGACCCAGGCCGCTTGCTCGAGCTCGGCCAGCGTGAGGTTCTGCTGCGAGAGCAGCGGATGACCGTTGCGCGCAATCACGCTCACGGGTTCGTCGGAGAGCCGCTCGAAGCGCAGCAGCTCGGTGTCGAAGCGCTCGACGACGCGCCCGATCACCATGTCGAGCTCGCCGCGGCCGAGACGTTCGAGCAGCAAGTCGCTCGTTTCGATGTGAATGGAAATTTGCAAATGCGGCTGCTCGCGCTTCACGAGCGAAATCGCTGCGGGCAGCACGGACATTGCCGGAGACGTCACCGCGCCGATTCCGACGCGTCCGAAACGGCCCGCCTTGAGCGATTCGAGCTCCTCTCCCGCCTCTTCCAGCGTGGCGAGCACCATTCTCGCGTGGCGAATCAAAGAGTCGCCGTACCACGTCGGGCGCATACCGCGCGAATGCCGCTCGAAGAGCTCGACCCCGAGCATGTCTTCGAGGTCTTTCAGCAGTTTCGAGGCACCGGGTTGCGCCATGCGCAGCAGCTCCGAGGCGCGATGGATGTTGCCTTCGTCCGCGAGTGCGACGAGGAGTAGGAGCTGTCGCGGCTTCAGACGAGCGCGCAAATACCACGGAAGAGGAGTCAGCACGGTAGGGTCCCCCATTCGATATCGATTTGCATATGGAATCTGCACCTTTCCATATTTGTTTGCAATCGCTTTTGCGCCAGAATCGTGCGCAGCGGGTTAACCGTTGACGGTTCCCGACCAGTAGCCAGAGAGTTCGTCGTCTACGATACAGGGTAGGGATGCCCGCGAGGTCCCATACGACCGTTACGGCCGTCTACGTTGCGAGGTCA
>JAAYXG010000434.1 GCA_012516015.1 Lysobacteraceae bacterium
ATCTTCGTGATCGCGGTGATTTTCACGTACATGAAGATCCCGCCGCAGTATCAATACCGCGTTCTGTTCTGGGGCATCGTCGGTGCGATCGTCCTGCGCGGTGCGATGATTGCGATGGGCGCCGCCCTCATCCATGCGTTCGACTGGATGTTCTACGTGTTCGGCGCGATTCTGCTCCTGTCGGCCGCGCGCATGCTGAAGAGCGAGGACGAGCAATTCGATCCGAGCACGAGCGTTCTCGTGCGCCTCGCGCGCCGCGTGTATCCCGTGACCGATCGATTGGATGGCGAGCGCTTCTTCACGATGGAGCAAGGCAAGCGCGCCGCGACGCCGCTCTTCGTCACTTTGCTGTTGGTCGACTTCGCGGACGTCGTATTCGCCGTCGATTCGATCCCCGCGATCTTTGCCGTGACGCAGGATCCGTTCATCGTTTTTACCTCCAACGCGTTCGCGATCCTGGGACTGCGCTCGCTGTACTTCGCGATCGCCGGACTGATGGTGATGTTCAAGTACATCAAGTTCAGCCTGATCTTCATCCTGGCCTTCGTCGGGGTGAAGATGATGCTGCACCATCACGTGGAGATCGCTCACGCGGTATCGCTCGCCATCATCGTGGGATTCCTCGCGATCGGGATCGTCGCCTCGCTCGTCAGCTCGCGACGCGAGCGCGTCGGTAGCTAGCTTAGAAGGCCAGGAACCACAAAGAAAAAAGAGCACATAGGAGAAGCGGAGAAGCGTGTATTTTGTTTTCGCTTTGCGTTCTATGTGTTCTTTGTAGTGCTCTTCCTTCTAGTCTTTTCTGGCTGTCAACGCTCAATTTCGCTGCATGCGCCTCTGAAGCAACCGAGCAAGGTTAACCGGAGACTCAAATGGAGCTTCTGACCGATCCGCAGGTGTGGCTCGCCTTCGCCACGTTGACCGCGCTCGAGATCGTGCTCGGGATCGACAACATCATCTTCATTTCGATTCTGGTCGGCCGGCTGCCCGAGCATCAGCGCGCGCGCGGTCGCACGATCGGCCTCGCGCTCGCGATGATGACGCGCATCCTGCTGCTGCTGTCGATCACCTGGGTCATGGGGCTTTCCGCGGAGCTGTTCTCGGTGTTCGGCCGCGGCGTATCGGGTCGCGATTTGATCTTGGTCGGCGGCGGGTTGTTCCTGCTCGCGAAGAGCACGATCGAGATTCACCACAGTCTCGAAGGCGACGAGAAAGAACCGCAGCTTGCGCTCAAGGCGACGTTCCTGAACGTGATCACGCAGATTGCGATCATCGACATCGTGTTCTCGCTCGATTCGGTGATCACGGCGGTCGGGATGGCGGATCACGTCGAAGTCATGATCGCGGCAGTGGTCGTCGCCGTGCTCGTGATGATGTTCATGGCCGGGCCGATCGGCAAGTTCGTCGACGATCATCCGACGATCAAGATGCTCGCGCTGTCGTTCCTCATCCTGATCGGCGTGGCACTCATCGGCGAAGGCTTCGAGCTGCACATCCCGAAGGGATATATCTATTTCGCGATGGCCTTCTCGGTGGCCGTCGAGATGCTCAACATGAAGGTGCGCAAGAAGGCTCGCACGTCCGAGCCCGTGAAGCCGCGCAAGTCGGCGGAGGAGGAGCGCCTCTGAAGGCAAGTTGACCGTTGACAGTTGACGCTTTCGGAGAAAGCGCGGGTGCAACCGCAAAGAGCCGTGATGAGCTTTCCGACTGTCAACCGTCAACTGTCAACCGGCAGAAAGCCCGTTGCGGCCACGCGTGTCCGACCAAAACGCCGCTTTACTTGGGCGTATTCAGTGCGCTGTGCCGTACGCCGTAGCTGAAGTAGATGACGAAACCGATGACGGTCCAGCCGGCAAGCAACAGCCAGTTGTACCAACCCATGAACCCGATGAGCGCCAAGCAGCAGAAGACGCCGAGCGGGCTGACGAGCCACACGGCAGGGACACGAAACGGTCGCGGTAGGTCGGGGCGCGTACGGCGCAGGACGAAGATGCCTGCGGACACCGTCGCGAAGGCGAGCAGCGTACCCATCGATACGAGATCGCCGAGCACGCCGAGCGGAAAGAACGCGCCCAAGACCGCGGCCACGAGCGCAACGATGATGGTCGCTTTGTGGGGCGTACGGAATTTCGGGTGCACCTTGCCGAAAAGAGGAGGCAGCAAACCGTCGCGTGACATCGCAAAGAAAATTCGCGGTTGTCCCATCATCATCACGAGGATGACCGAAGTGAGCCCGGCGACGGCGCCGATCTCTACGGCGAATTTCAGCCAAGCGAGCGTCGGGTAGGGCTCGAGCGCGGTCGCGACCGGCTTCGCGGTGTTCAACATGTCGTACGGCATGATGCCGGTGAGCACGGCGGCGACGACGACGTACAGAATCGTGCAGATCACGAGCGAAGCCAAAATGCCGATCGGCATGTCGCGTTGCGGGTTCTTTGCTTCCTGTGCCGCGGTGGAGATGGCATCGAAGCCGATGTAGGCGAAGAACACGATCGATGCGGCGCGCAGCACGCCCGGCCATCCGAATCGATCGCCGCCCTCGTGCTCGGGAATGAAGGGCTCCCAGTTCGCGACGTCGACGTACTGTGAGGCGAATCCGATCAGCGCGAGGATCACGCTGACTTTGACCGCGACGATGATCGCGTTTGCGGTCGCGGACTGCCGTATGCCCACGTAGCAGAGCGTGCCCACCGCGCAGACGATGAGCACGGCCGGCAAATTGAAGAGCGAGCCCGTCGCCTGGAAGGTCCCGTTCGCATACGTCACGGGTGCGGAAGCGAACGCCGCTGGGAACTCCCATTCGGCGCCGAACATCTGCGCGATCGATTCCAAGAGGCTGATCGTGTAGGCGGACCAGCCGACGGCGACGGCCGAGGCGGCGAACAAGTACTCGAGCACGAGGCTCCAGCCGACGAACCAGGCGACGGCTTCGCCGAGCGTCGCATAGGTATAGCTGTATGCGCTTCCGGAAACCGGAATCATCGCGGCGAACTCCGCATAGCAGAGCCCGGCGTATGCGCACGCCGTTCCTGCGAGCAGGAAGCTGATGACGACCGCCGGCCCCGCGTGGTTGGCGGCCGCTTGACCGGTCATCACGAAGATGCCGGCGCCGATGATGGCGCCGATACCGAGCAGAACCAAGTGGCGTGCCGTGAGCACGCGCCGCAATGTCGCTTCGCCTTTCAGATCGCCTTCGACAGGTTCCCCCGCATCGACGTGAGGAGCAGGGGCGACAGCTTTCGTTCTGAATAGATCCACGCGATCGATCCTCCCGCAGTCTGCTGGCGTGCGCAGACGGATTGCTTATTGTGCGGGGACTGTACAGAACGGCTTCTCGAAAATCGAGAAGCACCGGCCGTTTCGTGACTCGTGATTTGTGATTCGCGGGTCGTCAGAGCAGCACGTGGCGCTCGGTTTCTTTGCGACTCGCTGATCGCGAGTCACGAGTCACGAAGTTCCTCGGGCACGAACGGGCGCAGCGTCTCGAGTAGCGCTGCATACACTTTGGGCGTACCCGCGACGATGTGTCCTTGATGCCGATACTCGCGGCCGGTGAGCGTGCCGACCATCCCGCCTGCTTCGGTGATCAAGAGAACGCCCGCGGCAGTATCCCAGGGGGCGAGGCCCAACTCCCAGAATGCGTCCAAGCGCCCGGCTGCGACATAGGCGAGGTCGAGCGCGGCGGAGCCGGCGCGGCGTATTCCCGAGGTCTGCATCGTGACGGCTTTGAACATGTCCATGTAATTGTCGAGCCAATGCAGGTTGGTTCGGTAAGGAAAGCCCGTGCCGACCAACGCACCTTCGAGACCGGCATGCCCGCTGACGCGAATGCGCTTGCCGTCGAGTTGCGCGCCTTCGCCGCGCGAGGTCGTGAACAGCTCTTGCCGCAGCGGATCGTACACAACGCCATGTTCCATGCGTCCGCGGCGTTGCACGCCGATCGACACCGCGAACTGCGGAAACCCATGCATGAAGTTCGTCGTGCCGTCGAGCGGGTCGATGATCCACACGAACTCGGCATCCCCCGTCTGCCCGCTTTCCTCGGCGAGGAACGCGTGGTCCGGGTAGCTCTTGCGAACGGTCTCGATGATCTCTCGCTCGGCCTGCAGATCGATCTCGGTCACGAAATCGTTCTGACCCTTCGTACGCACGTCCAGCCGATGGATTCGATTCATTCCGCGGATGATGATCTCTCCGGCGCGGCGGGCGGCGCGAATTGCGATGTTCAATAGCGGTTGCATGCGGAGCGATCCTCGGGAAATCGTGCGGCGGTGGTTAAAGAGCGGGCCGCAAAGCGGCGCGAGGGCGCTAGAATACCAGTAAGTGTGCGGTCGCACGTGTAAGGTGTAACGCCGAAAGGTGAGGGGCGAGGCGTGCGCTCGCTCTGACATTACACTTGACACTTTACGCATTCACACGCGCGCAGAGCGCGCCCATACCATGTCCACTCGCATCGTCCTCGTCGACACGAAGCATCCCGGTAACATCGGGGCGAGTGCCCGCGCGATGAAGAACATGGGCCTGCACGAGCTGCGCTTGGTGCGCCCGAAAGTCTTCCCGCACGAGGAGGCGACGGCCCGCGCCTCGGGTGCCGACGACATCTTGCAGAACGCGCGCGTCTTCGAGAGGCTTGAGGACGCGATTGCCGACTGCGGGCTCGTCGTCGGCACGAGCTCGCGGCAGCGCCATTTGCCCTGGGACATCGTCGAGCCGCGAGAATGCGCGGCGATGATCGCGCGCGATGCTCGTGCCGGCCATGTCGCGGTCGTTTTCGGATCCGAG
>JAAYXG010000435.1 GCA_012516015.1 Lysobacteraceae bacterium
ATCGGCGGCGGCTCGGTGCGTATTCATCGCCGGGAGCTGCAGTCGACCGTGTTCGATTTGCTGGGCATCTCGCCCGAGGAAGCGCAGCAGAAATTCGGCTTCTTGCTTGAGGCGCTCAAGTACGGCACGCCGCCGCACGGCGGCATCGCGTTCGGCCTCGATCGCATCGTGATGTTCATGGCGGGCACCGACAGCATCCGCGACGTCATCGCTTTCCCGAAGACGCAGACCGCCGCGGACTTGCTCACGGATGCCCCGACCCCGGTGAGCGAGGAGCAGCTCAGAGAGTTGCATATTCGGGTGAAGCTGCCGGTGAAATCGGAATAGGCCCCGCGCCCCTAACTCCGACCTTCCGGGATATGGTCGGAATAAATTCCGACCTACAAGCTCACGCGCTCAGCGTCGAGAGATACTCGTAGCTGGCCCTCGCCGCGTCGAGAACCGGGCCATCCCAGTTCTCTTGCTCGTAGTAGTAGTGCTTGATGTGCTTGGGATCGCACGCGGCAAAGAGCGCCTTCCAGTCGACCTTGCCGCTACCCACTTCGGTGGTCGTCGTCTCGACGACGTCGACGACGGTCTTGATGTCGTGTTTCACATCCTTGATGTGCAGCAACGAGAAGCGTTCCGGATGCTTCTTCAAATAGGCAACGGGATCGAACCCCGCCGCCACGACCCACGCGATGTCGAGCTCCATCGTGACGAGCGACGGATCGGTGTCCTCGATTAGCTGGTCGTACGCAACGACGCCGTCGATCGTTCGAAACTCGAGATTGTGATTGTGATAGCCCGTCACGATGCCGGACTTCTTGCTCGACTCGCCGATTTTGTTGAGTTGATCCGCGATCCACTTCCAATCGTCGAGCGTCATGCTGTTCGCAATGGTCTCGGTCGACCCCGACGGTCGATTGTCGAAGCGATTGTCGGGTACGGCCGGGAAAGGCACGATCAGGTACTTCGCGCCGAGCTCGGCGACATAGTCGATCTCCTTCTGGGTATCCTCGATGAGGGTCGTCAATCCTCGATGCGATGACGTCGGCACCAAGCCCGAGTCGCTTAGCATCTTGCGCAACGTCTTCGCATCCTGGTCGTAGTAGCCCGCCATCTCGACTTCGCGGAAGCCGATCTTCGAAAGTGCTTCGAGCGTGCCCGCGAGATCTTTCTTCGTCTCGTTGCGCACCGTGTAGAGCTGAATCCCGATCGCCTTGCCGAGCGGTCCTGTCTTAGCGGAGCTTGCGTAAGCGGAAAGGCACGAGGCGGCAGTCAGCGCGAACGCGCTGCTTTGGATAAAGGTACGACGTGACAGCATGAAAATCCCCCCCTTTTATGGAATCGGCTGGCGGCTCGCGGTGAGCCAGGTCGCGTTTGCCTGCCTGCGGTGTCGGCATTCTGGCCGCCAACCGCCAGCGACTCCTATTCCGTCATTGGATGATCATTCGATCTTCGTCCAAGCATTCGACTGGGCCGATCGCAGCACGGCTTCTACGATGCTCATCGAGCGGGCACCGTCTTCGAACGTCGGCAGTCCGACGTGCTTTTCGCCGCGGATCGCCGCATAGCTGTCGGCGACGAACGCCGCGAACGCATCGCCCCAGCCTTGCGTGTGGCCCGGCGGCAGGATGTTGAGGCGTCGCTGTTCTTCCGAGTATTGGCCGGGATCGCGCATATACATCGTCGTGCCGTCGCGTCTACCGACCCAGAGCTGGTCCGCGCTTTCCGAATCGAACATGACGCTTTGCTGTGCGCCGTCGATCTCGAACCACAAGCGGTTCTTGCGGCCGGCCGACACTTGGCTCACGGTCAAGGAGGCGAACACGCCGGACTCCGTGCGCGCCATCAAGCAGGCGTAGTCTTCGGTTTCGACGACCTTGTCGATCGGACTATCGCCGCCCGCTTGGAACGCGACGCGGCCTTGCGCGGATGCGCGCTTCGGGATCGGGCGTCCCAACACCGCAACGAGAGATTCGAAGCGCTGACCGGTGATCCATTCGAGCAGATCGCACAGATGCGAGCCGATGTCCGCGAACGCACGCGAAGCGCCTCCGGCGGTGGCATCGACACGCCAGTTCGTGTCGCCCGG
>JAAYXG010000436.1 GCA_012516015.1 Lysobacteraceae bacterium
CAGGAAGCGGTGCGCGGATTTTCGCAGTTCCTTACGACGTTTCCGGATAGTCCGCTTGCGGACAATGCCCAGTATTGGCTTGGCGAATCCCACTACGTGACGCGTCAATTCTCCGAGGCGCTGCGCCACTTCCAGGCGGTCGTCGACAAGTACCCGGATTCGCGCAAGATTCCCGATGCGCTGCTCAAGATCGGTTATTGCAACTACGAGCTGAAGAACTATCCGGCCGCTCGCTCCGCCCTCGGTCAGGTCGTCTCCCGCTTCGGCGACACGACGGCAGCGAGGCTCGCTGCACAGAGATTGACGAAGATGGAGAGCGAGGGCAGATGAGAGGGGTGATGTGACGAGTGACGCGTGACGAGTGACGGGCGAGCGGCCGGAGGCGGCCTTCTCCTAGTCACCCGTCACCTGTCACCCGTCATGTCCATGCCCAATGAGCGATGTGACCTCCACATCCAGTGTCACTCTTGCCGAGCGCGGCGACACGCCGTCACGCGTCAAGATCACTGAAATCTTCCTGTCGATTCAAGGCGAGGCGGATGCGGTCGGCTGGCCGACGGTCTTCGTTCGACTCACCGGTTGTCCGCTGCGTTGCCAGTACTGCGACACGGCGTATGCGTTTCACGGCGGAGAGTGGATGTCCCTCGAGGCCGTCGTGGAGCGTGTTGCATCGTTCGGCGTCCACCATGTTTGCGTGACGGGAGGCGAGCCGCTTGCGCAGAAGGGATCCATCGAGCTGCTGGCGCGTCTATGCGATGCAGGTTATCGAGTTTCTCTCGAGACGAGCGGCGCCATGGACGTCTCGAAAGTCGATGCTCGAGTGACTCGCGTCGTCGACGTAAAGACGCCCGGGAGCGGTGAGGTGGCGCGCAATCGCCTCGAGAACCTCGAGCTGCTGCGTCCCGACGAGCAAGTGAAGTTCGTCATCTGCGCCCGGACGGATTTCGAGTGGGCCCGCGACCTCGTGAAGGAGCGGCGACTGCACGAGCGTTGTATGGTTTTGTTCAGCCCGAGCGCCGATCAAGTCGAGGCGCGCGACTTAGCGCAATGGATTTTGGACGAGCGTCTACCCGTGCGGCTTCAGGTGCAGCTCCACAAGTACTTGTGGGGCGATACGCCCGGCCGTTGAGAGAGGTTTCCCGGTGAGTACTGAGCACAGGTGGCGCCTTTCTGGCCGTCGTCCGTCAACCGTCAACCGTCGCCGCAGATGAGCGTTCCAGCGAATAAGGCCGTCGTGCTCCTATCCGGAGGGCTCGATTCGGCGACGACGCTCGCGATCGCGCGCGATCAGGGTTACGAGTGCTTCGCACTGAGCGTCGACTACGGTCAACGCCACCGCGCGGAGCTCGAGGCGGCAGCGCGAGTTGCTCAGGCGCTCGGCGCGGCGGCGCACCGGACGCTCCGAATCGATTTAGGCGATCTCGGCGGCTCCGCATTGACGGATGAGTCGATCGCGGTGCCGGAAGCGCCGCAGCTCGGTATTCCGGTCACCTATGTGCCGGCACGGAACACAGTCATGCTGTCGTTCGCGCTCGGTTGGGCCGAGGTCATCGCGGCACCGACGATATTCATCGGCGTGAATGCGGTCGACTACTCCGGCTATCCCGATTGTCGTCCGGCATTCGTCGAGGCGTTCGAGCGGGTTGCCAACCTCGCCACGAAAGCCGCGGTGGAAGGTACGTTGAAGTTTCGGATCGCGACGCCGCTCATGGATCTCACGAAAGCGCAGATCATTCAGCGCGGCACGGCGCTCGGGGTGGACTATGCGCTGACGGTGTCGTGCTATCAGGCCGACGAGAGCGGTCGCGCGTGCCGCAAGTGCGATGCGTGTCGGCTGCGCAGCGAAGGCTTTCGCGCCGCCGGCCTGCCGGATCCGACGCGCTATTTCCGCTGAATATTTTCTCGGCACGTATTATCCGGTGATCGGCGGCGCAGGTTTCTGTATCATGCGCGCCCTTCACACAAGGGCCACGGGTTTGGGGCCAGGGGTTTGGGGAAACGGCTTGCTCCGACCCAAGCCCCAGGCCCCAAGCCCCTCGCCCTGATCTTCGGGTCGGTAGCTCAGTCGGTAGAGCACTGGACTTTTAATCCATTGGTCGTGGGTTCGATTCCCACCCGACCCACCATCACTTCCTTCAAAGACGCGCGGTGCACCCGGTTCGCGGTGTCTCTTGTGCTCCGACGACACAGCGACTATTGTCAAATATGTAGCTCAGGGAGTGGATGAATCGGGCGAAAGGGATACGCAAGATCAATGACTTGGTAGGGTACCTGCACAGTAGGCATGACAGAGTCCACTAGCGCCGCGCTTCTGGTGGGGGAAGGCTATCCCTTCGGGCTTACCACGGCTCCCTTTGCCGACACGCCTGACGACGCCTTCTTCTTTCCCAGCGAACAGCACCTGCGTGCCCTCGAGTTCATGGGACACTCGCTTTGGACGCGCGCGAGAATCGGCGTCGTCATCGCCGAGCACGGATGCGGCAAGAGCTACCTCATGCGGCGGTTCGTGAGACAGCTCGACGAGCGCATCGTGGCCGCCGCCGTCCAGCGCGATCAGATCGGCCCGCGCGAGTTCCTGCTCGAGATCCTGCGGCAGTTCGGCATGCCGCTCGAAGACGAGGACAAGACCGATCGGCGCCGGCTCCTGGAGCGCTTCCTCAATCACCAAGCGACGATCGGCCGCATGTGCGTGCTGGTCGTCGAGAATCCGCAGAGCATGCATCCGTCCGTGCTCGAGGAGTTGCGTTGCCTTGCGGCGCTCGAGGTCGAGGGGCAACCCATACTGAAGGTCCTGTTGCTGGGGCAGCCTTCGCTTGCTCTCGTGCTCGCGTCGCCTCGAATGAGCGAGCTCTTCGGCTCGAACGTAGCGAGCTTCTCGCTTGCCCCGTTCACCGAGGACCAAACCGCGGCCTATGTCGCGCATCGTTTGCGGGCCGCCGGCGCCGCCGATCCGGATACGCTCTTCCCGCACACGCTGATGCGGCAAGTGCATGCATGCACGCGCGGAGTTGCGGGGCGCATCAACCAGTTGTGCGAGCGGACGCTTGCGTGTGCGCTCGACGCAGGCGACCGGACGATCGGCGCACGTGCCCTGGATGAAGCGATCGAGCAGCTCGGATGGCAGGACCGACGCTTGCCCGCCGCGATGCTCGGCGACGCGGCCGCCCTCGAACAGCAAAGCGCGCCGTCTTCGGCGAAGGTCGTGATCTCGATGCAGGGTATGGCGGATCGCGAGGTCGCACTACAGGCGACCCGGATTCTCCTCGGCAGGGGGGAAGAGGCGGACGTGCGGATCGATTCCGTCTTCGTCAGCCGCTATCACGCGCTGATCGTCCGCGACGGGGGAGCGGACCTACTGCTCGACCTCGGGAGCACGAACGGCGTGCTCGTGAACTCCCGCCGGCTTGCGCGTCGGCGCCTGCAGCACCGGGATCTCATCCAGATCGGCCCCGCACGGGTCACGTACATCAACGAGCAAACGCACACCCCCCAAGCCGATACCGGCGAAACCTTGTGTTTGGCCCGCCCGGGCATGCCTCCCGCAGCCGCAGGCGAAGACGATCCGGGCACGCTGGTCGCGTTCGGACACCGCGACGCGCCTCAACGTTGACGCGACGGGAGTCTCCGTACTTGGATCCCTGCGGTGCTAGGATGCGGGCCGCCCGCGCTGGCAAGAGGCCGTCCGAGCGCCGAAAACTGCCGCATCCTCGCGAACTTGCCGCGTTTCGTTTCGGCCAGTAGAGTGTCGCCCTCCCGACGTCCTCGCGCGCTCAACGGACAAGTTCCGCTTTCCGTTTCGTTCGGCTCGTGTCACTGGCCGCACACGAGCGCGGGCGTCTGTGCGGTCGTAATCGCAGGGCGCGTGCTGCGGTCACGAGCGCGTCGGCGCGTCGAGACCAAAGAGTCAAACGAAAAGAGTGTTGAGAGTGGAGCGTTGGCGCGTTCATAAATTCGGCGGGTCGAGTGTCGCGGATGCCGCGTGCATGGAGCGAGTCGCTCGCATTCTCGAATCCGATCCGCATCCTCGATTGGGCGTCGTGCTGTCCGCGTGTCGCGGCGTCACCGATGCATTGCTCGACCTCATCGCCGCCGCCGAGCGTCACGACAGCTCGCTGACGGTGCGCTTGGACGAGCTCACGGCCAGGCATCGAACGATCGCGGAAGCGTTGCTCTCGCAGAGCGAGTGCAGCGAGTACATGCAGCGCTTCGCGGATGATTGCCGCGACATTCTCGGTATCTTGCAGACCGTCAAGCTCATTCGGGCGGCCTCGCAGGCCGCCCGCGATCTGATCGCCGGCTACGGCGAAATCTGGTCGACGCGCCTATTCAGCGAGTACTTGCGCAGCCGCGGCCGGCGCCCCGGCGACGTGCAATGGGTCGATGCACGGGAGGTCGTCCGTGTCGAGTGGGGCCCGCTCGGTCCGGCGGTGCAGTGGGAGGCGTCGCGTGCGAATGCG
>JAAYXG010000042.1 GCA_012516015.1 Lysobacteraceae bacterium
AGGTCGGCAGCACGTGGTTCGTGCCGCTGCAGTAGTCGCCCATCGTTTCGGGCGTCCAAAACCCCAAGAAGACCGAGCCGGCATTGCGAACGCGATCCAGCCAGTTGCGCGCGTCGCGCACCTGCACGATCAGATGCTCCGGAGCATAGGCATTGCTGACTTCGAACGCTTGCTCGAGAGACTCGACGACGAAGATGCGGGCGTGATCGATCGAAGCACGCAAAGTGCTTTCGCGACCGAGCCTGCGCATCTGCTCGGCGAGCTCGACCGATACTGCGCGCGCAAGCGCTTCCGAGACCGTCACGAACACGACCTGCGCATCGTTGCTGTGCTCGGCTTGCGCGAGCAGATCGGCCGCGACGAATTCGGCACGCGCCGAATCGTCCGCAATCACGAGCACTTCGGACGGTCCGGCGGGCAAGTCGAGGGCGGCACCCTCGGGATCGTTCGCGCAGTAGAGCTTGGCCGCCGTCACCCAGGCACTGCCCGGACCGAATACTTTGTCGACTTTGGGAACCGTCTGTGTGCCGTACGCCATCGCGGCGATCGCCTGCGCGCCGCCTACTTTGAAGATGCGGCCGACATCGCACATGCGCGCCGCAACGAGGACAGCCGGATCGGCAGTGCCGTCTTTGCGCGGCGGCGTACACAGAATGCGCGTTCCGCAGCCTGCGATCGCGGCAGGCACCGCGGTCATGATTGCGGCGGACGGTAAGGGCGCGACGCCGGCAGGGACGTACAGCCCGACGGCATCGATGGCCCGAAAATGCCGTTCGCACACGACGCCGGGCGAGGTTTCGATCTTGAGCACAGGCTGGCGCTGCGCCTCGTGAAACTTGCGTACGTTGTCGATCGCACGTTGAAGCGATGCAATCTGGCTCGAGCTCAATGCGGCTTGCGCTCGTTCGAGCTCATCCTCCTCGACTTCGAGCGACGACAGCGTCGCGCCGTCGAACTTGCTCGCGTATTCGCGAAGCGCCTCGTCGCCACGCGCGCGCACGTCCTCGACGATCGCGCGCACCTGCTGCAGCAAGCCATCGCCGTCCGCTTGCGCAGGGCGTCGAAGCGCTTTGCGGCGCTCTTCGACCGACAAGGCGGCCCAATGGAGGAGGGGGAGATTCATACGGTGACCAGCGGACGGCGGACGGCGGACGGTGCAGGAAATGGTATGAGAGTCGGTTCTCGGATGAGCGCAACGAAGGTAGATGCTAGATGCTGATTCATGGTTCGATCTTCACTGTCCGCCGTCCGCTGTCCGCTGTTCACTTCTTCAAGCCATCATCTTCTCGACGGGCAATACGAGGATGGCGCTTGCGCCGGCGCTCTTGAGGCTCTCCAGGGTCTCCCAGAATACGTTCTCTCGACAGACGGCGTGCACTGCGACTTTGTCCGTGCTGCCCTCGAGCGGCATGATCGTCGGTGCCTCGCTGCCCGGTAAGAGCTTGCGGATCTCGGCGAGTTGCGCCCGGGGTGCGTGCAGCATGATGTACTTGCTTTCCTTGACCTGTTGCACGCCGTCGATGCGCAGAGACAACCGACGAATCCATTCCTGCTTCTCGTTCGGCACTGGAATGGGCGTCCTGATGATCGCCGCCTGGCTCTCTAGGATCGTGTCGGCTTCCCACAAGTGATTCGCAACGAGCGTCGAACCGGTCGACACGAGATCGCAGATGAAGTCCGCGCGTCCGAGACGCGGCGCGATTTCGACGGCACCGGAAAGCGTGACGATCTCCGCTTCGATGTCCTTCTCGCGCAGAAAGCGCCCGAGGATGTTCGGGTAGGTCGTGGCGATGCGCTTGCCGCGAAGCGACCTGGCGTCCTTGTACTCGGTGCCTTCGGGCACGGCAATCGACAGGCGGCAGCGGCCGTAGTCGAGCGTCATCACTTGCTCGAACAAGGGCGAGATGCCGCGCGCCTCGAACGCGATGCGCTTCTCTTCGATGACGTTGAGCCCGACGATGCCCAGATCGCATACGTCCTGTTGGACCAAATCGGGGATGTCGTCGTCGCGCACGAACAGCACGTCGAGCGGCATGTTTTCGCCGTAGCACATGAGCTGATCTTTGCCGCGGCTGTACTTGAGGCCGCAGCGCACGAGGAGATCGAGCGAATTGTCGGTGAGGCGGCCGGACTTCTGAAGAGCGACTTTGAGCCGCGTAGCTTTGTCGATCATGAGCGGTGAGGGATGGACGGTGGTGCGTATGGAGGTGTGTAGGCGCAGCCGCGCGCGGCTAACTGCTCGGTCGGACTTCCTTCGTTCTGGCCGCGGCGAGCGTATAGCCGCCGTGGCCGTTCGTCAGATAGCGCGCAACCCGTCCGATCGTCGTTACACTCACACCTGTCTGTTTGTGAATCTCTCGATACGGCACGCCTTGCTGCAGCAAGCCGACGACCGCCCATCGATCCGCCAACGCCTGCAACTCCGCAGGCGTACAGAGATCGCGAAAGAACGCGCGGCACTCCTCGACGGTCCGCAACGTCAAAATTGCGGAGAACAGGGCCCGTTCGGCCAGGGCCTCCTGGCGCGGCGTCAATGCGCGGTGTCCTTTCATGAAACAGCGTCGTTGGCGTGTATCACTGTAATAGTGTGTTAATACGTTAGTACAACGACCATGCTCAGGTCAAGGTCACTGACCTGTAGGACGAGAACACAGCGGGGTGGTTTCTGCCCCAAGAAGTGGCGAAGGCTGTTCTGGTCAACCGGACATCAGACGGCAGCGTTCGCCTGCCCACCGGCGGCGTTGAGCGACGCTCGATTGCGTGCGGGCCGCGCGCATCATAGACTGCCCGAAACTCATCGAGACCGGCTGAGGGTCAGGCCCTTTGAAGCCGGGGCAACCGTCGAAACTAACCCCTTCGAAAAGGTGCCAACTCCTGCGGCCGGGTCACCGACCGACAGATGAGTCGCTGTGTAACTCCTTGGCATGATTACGAAAAGGAGCCGGGCACGGCGAACTCCTCGCTACGGACCTCCGTAGGGTTTCTGCGATGTGTGAACCCTGATCCGGGCCGACCGGATGCATTACGGAGTGTTCATTCGATGACTGCTTTGCACGATGTCGCGGCGCCACAGGCACAGGCCGATTTGGCCGCTGTCGACGGCTCCGAGGCTCAGGAAGGCGTCCTGACGCTGGACCACGATCTCGAGTTGTATTTGGGCGGTGTGCTGCCGCGCCCGAAGATCGCCTGGCGACTCGCGGGAGCGTCCGAGGCGCCGATCGTTGCTGCGCTCGGCGGCATTTCCGCGGGCCGCTACGTGACGAACGCGGGCCGAATCCGAGGCTGGTGGTCGGAGATCGTCGGCGAGGGCGGCGCGCTCGACACGGCCCGTTTCCGGATCCTGGGACTCGACTTCATAGGCGGCAGCGGCGAGTCCACCGGCCCCGTTGCCGGGCAAACGGATTTCCCGTCCATCAGCGCGTACGATCAGGCGGAGGTCTTGCTGCGAGTGCTCGATCATTTGGGCCTCGCTCGGCTACGCGCCATCGTCGGCGCCTCCTACGGCGGGATGGTCGCACTCGCGTTCGCAGAGCGCTTTCCGGAGCGTGTCGAGCGCATCGTTTCGATCAGCGCGGCCGACCGCGCGCACCCGATGTCGACCGCGTGGCGCACGGTGCAGCGAGCAATCGTGCGCTACGCCGCCGCGAAGAATGAAAGTTCGGAAGGTCTACGCTTGGCGCGCGCGCTCGCCATGGCGACCTACCGTAGCCCTGCCGAGTTCGACGAGCGGTTCGCGGCGCCGGCAACGCAGATCGACGGTCGATGGTCATTTCCGGTCGAGCGATATCTACTCGCGCGCGGCGACGCATACGCGAACAGCTATCTGGCCGAAGCCTTCGTCTGCTTGTCGGAGTCGATCGATCTTCATCGAGTCGATCCGCAGCGCATACGCGTTCCGACGGCGCTCGTTGCCGTCAAAGAAGACCAACTCGTGCCGCTACGAGATATGCAATCGTTGCGCGACCGGCTCGCTGGACCGACGCAACTGTTCGAGATCTCATCGCTGTATGGGCACGATGCATTTCTCAAAGAAGCCGAAGCGTTGCGATCGATCTTCGGTCAAATCTTGAGCGAAACAGGTGAGGGCGCATGAGCGAATCCCCAGCAGCCGCCACGCAGGCCGTGCGCGCGGCCCTCGAATCGGATACGCAACACGGGGCCGTGGTGCCGCCGATTCATCTCACCTCGACGTACGCTTTCACGAGTTTCGGCGAGAAGCGTTGCTACGACTACACCCGTTCGGGCAACCCGACGCGAGACGCTTTGGCGGATGCAATCGCGAGACTCGAGGGGGGTGCAGGCGGTGTGGTCACCGCATCGGGAATGGCCGCGGTTTCGCTCGTCACTCACTTGCTTCAGGCAAACGAGCTGCTGATCGCGCCGCATGACTGTTACGGCGGCACCTATCGCCTCTTTGCGGGTCTCGCACGGCGCGGCGCTCTCAGGGTCGAGTTCGTGGATCAGACTGACGCGGCGGCGCTCGAACGCGCTCTCGCGCTCGGTCCCAAGCTCGTTTGGGTCGAGACGCCGAGCAATCCTTTGCTGCGCATCGTCGACATCGCGGCGATTGCCAAAGCAGCGCACGCGGCGGGCGCATTGATCCTCGTGGATAACACGTTCCTATCGCCTGGGTGGCAACTGCCCTTCGCGCTTGGCGCGGACCTCGTGCTGCACTCGACGACGAAGTACTTGAATGGCCATAGCGATGTCGTCGGCGGCGCGGTCATCGCGCGGACGCAGGAGCTTCACGAACAGCTGACGTGGTGGGCAAACTGCATCGGCGTGACCGGTGCGCCGTTCGATAGCTACCTCACGCTGCGCGGGCTGCGAACGCTTTATGCGCGACTCAACGTCCACGCTGAGAACGCGCTAGCCGTCGCCGAGCTGCTCTCGACGCATCCGTCCGTCGCGGCGGTTCACTATCCAGGGCTCGCTTCTCATCCGCAGCACGATCTCGCGCGGCGCCAGCAATCGGGATTTGGCGCGATGGTGAGCTTCGAGCTCAAGGGCGGTATTCCGAATGTCTGTGCGTTCCTGAAAGGGCTGCGGTGCTTTTCGTTGGCGGAATCGCTCGGCGGAGTCGAAAGTCTCATCGCGCATCCCGCAACGATGACGCACGCTGCAATGGATGCAGATGCGAGACGAACGGCAGGCATTTCGGATACACTGCTGCGCCTGTCGATCGGGATCGAAGCAAAAGAAGATCTCATCGCCGATGTCGCTGCCGCACTCGAACGGGCAGCAAGGGCGAGCGACGCGGATTACGAGAAAGAATGACTCTCGCAAAGCACGCCAAGCGCGCTAAGGAAGAAGGGGAAGAACAAGAGGAATAGATCGCCCCGGGAAGGCAACTGCCGATTTCGTCTCATCGTCAAACGAGTGCGTGGCTCGGACTCTCTATTTGGATTTTGATTTTCCTTTGCGGACTCGCTTGCTTGGCGAGATGACTCTCAGTCCTCTACGAGCAAAAAAAAAAAGGCCAACCCGCAGGTTGGCCTAGATGTGGCAACTTAGAACTTCGGTCGTGGTGATGACGGCGAGGCCGACACCAACCTTGGGGACTAACCCGACACGAGTCCTGTTTCCACCAAAGACACCCCGACCGTAGTGGTCGAGACATGGAGATTTGCCCGAAGGCTGAAGCGGCGGGGGAGATCAATCCCGCCACGGGATAGATGATAACCGGTCTCGCCCGGAATGTGGGCAAGAATTCAGGCCGTAGATATAGCGCTCTGTAATGGCCTTTAAAATCAATAGGTTACAAACCTATTATAAAAGCCTATTGACAACGGCATCGCCAGCTGTTCGCGTCGATACGGACGCCCCTGCGGAGGCAATATCGGCCGTAAAAATGCGCTCGGAAACGGCCCCAGCAACGGCGTTCTCGACGGCTTGCGCTTCCTCCTCGAGTCCGAGGGAATGGCGCAACAAGAGTGCGGCGCTCAGGATCGTTCCGTAAGGATTGGCAATGCCTTTGCCGGCGATGTCGGGGGCCGAGCCATGAATCGGCTCATACAGGCCGAGCGTACCGGACCCGAGCGAAGCGCTGGGCAACATGCCCAACGATCCTGCGAGCATCGACGCTTCGTCCGTGAGGATGTCGCCGAACATGTTTTCGGTGACCATTACATCGAAGCTCGCGGGCCTGCGAATCAGATGCATCGCAGCCGCATCGACGAGCATGTGCTCGAGCTTGACGTCGCTGAACTCCTTGCGAATGACGTCTTCGACGGTGCTGCGCCAAAGGCGCGACGTTTCGAGCACGTTCGCCTTGTCTATCGACACGAGCGACTTGCGTCTGGCTCGTGCGAGCTTGCCCGCGACTCGCGCGACCCGTTGGATCTCGGCGACGGTGTACGTACAGAGATCGCTCGCACTCTCGGCCGTACGTTGCTTCTCGCCGAAATAGATACCGCCCGTGAGCTCGCGCACGACGACGATGTCGGTGCCGCGCAGCACTTCGGGTTTGATCGTGGACGCGTCGAGCAAAGCGGGATAGACAGTCACCGGGCGCAAGTTCGCAAACAGATTGAGCGCCTTTCTGATCGCCAGCAGACCTTGTTCCGGGCGCACCTTGGCATTCGGATCCGACCATTTCGGCCCGCCTACGGCGCCGAGCAAGACTGCATCGGCCGTGCCGCACGCCGAAACCGTCTGCGAGGGCAACGCGGAACCGGTCTCATCGATCGCAATGCCGCCGATCAGATGAGACTCGAAGATGAACTGGTGGCCGAAGCGCTGAGCGACTGCCTCGAGGACTCGCACGGCTTCCGCAGTGACTTCAGGACCGATCCCATCGCCGCCAAGGACGACGATGCGTGCTTTACGACCGCTCATGCGTGCGCCTGCTCGTAGCGGGCGATCGCATCGTTCTTCTGCAGCAAGAAGCCGAGCTCGTCGATGCCATTCAAGAGGCAATAGCGGGCGAAACCTTCTACCGGAAACTTCACGCTCGCGCCGGTCGGCAAGTGCACCGTGCAGGTCTCCAGATCGATCCGGACGTTGGCGCCGGGGTTCTCGAGCAACCAGCGATGCGAGTCCTCGTCGATGACGACGGGCAACAGGCCGTTCTTGAGCGAGTTGTTGCGAAAGATGTCGGCGATCTCGGTGCTGATGACCGCACGAAATCCGAAGTCGAGTAACGCCCAAGGGGCATGCTCGCGGGATGACCCGCAACCGAAATTGCGGCCTGCGACCAAGATTGCGCAGCCTTGTGCCTCGGGCTTGTTGAGCACGAAATCGGCTCGCGGCGCGCCCGATGCGTCGTAACGCCAATCGGCGAATGCGCGTTGACCGAGACCTTCTTTCGTCGTCGTCGTGAGAAAACGCGCCGGGATGATTTGGTCGGTGTCGATGTTCGTGAACGGCAACACCACCGTGCGGGACTCGAGCGAGCGGATCGGTTCCATGGATTAGGAATGGACGACAGATTTGAGTTCAGAGAGGAATTCGCGCGGGTCGGTCACTTTCCCCGTCACCGCCGCGGCCGCGGCCGTCGCGGGACTCGCGAGCAGCGTGCGCGCACCGGTTCCCTGACGGCCCTCGAAATTGCGATTGCTCGTGCTGACGGCATATTCGCCTTTAGCGACGATGTCGCCGTTCATGCCGATGCACATGGAGCAGCCCGACTCGCGCCACTCGGCGCCGGCGTCAGTGAACACTTTCGCGAGCCCGAGCGCTTCCGCCTCGCGCTTCACCTGCTGCGAACCGGGAACTACGAGCATACGTACGCCGCTTGCGACCTTACGACCCTTGATGACGCGAGCTGCAAGCTCGAGATCCGAGAGCCGCGCGTTCGTGCAGCTCCCGATGAACACGACGTTGATGGGTTTGCCTTCGAGGCGCTCACCGCCGCTGAAGCCCATGTAAGCAAGGGACTTCGCGTGAACGGGATCGTTGGCGGGATTCGGAACGGCCCCCGAAATGGGCACGACCATCCCGGGGTGCGTGCCGTACGTGATCATCGGTTCGAGCGTGCTCGCATCGATATCGACTTCACGGTCGAACTGCGCGCCGGGATCCGTGCGCAACGTCTGCCAGCGCTCTACGGCGCGATCCCAATCGGCGTCTTGCGGCGCGAAGCGCCGGCCCTTCAAGTAGCGATAGGTCGTTTCATCGGGAGCGATCATGCCGGCGCGCGCACCTGCCTCGATCGACATGTTGCAGACCGTCATGCGCTCGTCCATCGAAAGCGCCTCGATCGCGGAGCCGCGATATTCGATGACATGACCGGTCCCGCCCGAGACGCCGATCTTGCCGATGATCGCCAGGATCAGATCTTTTGCCGTCACGCCCTCCTGCAGGCGGCCGTGCACATTGATTGCGAGCGTTTTCGGGCGACGCTGCAACAGGCACTGTGTCGCGAGCACGTGACCGACCTCGGTCGTGCCGATGCCGAAGGCGAGGGCGCCGAACGCGCCGTGGGTG
>JAAYXG010000437.1 GCA_012516015.1 Lysobacteraceae bacterium
GATCGTCGAACACCCGCATTCGAACGGCGTGTGGTACGACGTCGGCAACGTCGACGGCGTGTTCGTCAACAATTACGTCGAAGGCACGCAGATCGGCTTCTTCTTCGAGATCTCGAAGGGTGTGGTCGCGGCCGGCAACGTGTTCGTGAACAACGCGCAAGGCGTTCGCGTGCTCAACGCCGCGGACGCGCGCATCTATCACAACACCTTTTTCAACTCGCCGGTGATGATCGATCGCAATGGCCGCAGCACGGAGGGCGACCTCTTCGGCTGGCATACGCAGACGGCGCCCCCCGTCGAGGAGCGCGACGGGCATGTGTTCGAAGGCAACCTCCTCGTCGCCGGCGAAGGCTTCGACGAGCCGCTGCTGCGGTTCGAGCAACCCGCTGCGTTGTGCGAACGGTTGACGAAGACGATGGCCGCTCGCGTGGACGGCAATGCGTATGTGCGCGCCACGCCCACCGACAAGCCACTCGTCATCTGGAGCCCGGTGCGTGGCAAGGAGAAGGAATGTCAGGTCAGCTACGCGACACTCGACGAGTTCCGCAAAGGCGCTCGCGTCGAAGCGAACGGCAAAGCCTGGATGCCCTATCACGGTACGGTCTTCCGCAGCGTCGAGCTACGCCGCTTCGACCTCGCGCAGCGACTGCCGGGCATGGAAGAACGCCCGGTTGCCGCCGAAGCATTGAAGGCAACGGGCTGGACGAATCCGAAGCAACTGCCGGGCGCGTATCCGGCGGCTGAGTAAGCAAGCAAATGGCGTCGGCCGCAGCCTCGTGGCCGACGCCGTCAGCTCAGCAGCGAATTGGGTGCATTCATCCTCGAGAGACGAGCACGGCACGCAGCTAGCCATCTGCAGCTCATCGATCGAAGAAGCGACGAAGATCTAAAACTCTAGTAAAAACTTGCTGACGGAGGCCTCATGCGAACGCGTTTCCTCGGAATTCTTGCCCTGCTCGTTGCGACAGCCCTGCCGGCCAGTGCCGCTGAGCTCGTCGGAAAGTGGACTGCCGAATTCGATTCGCCGATCGGCGTCCAGAAGTATGTCTATGAGTTCACGAAATCCGGCGATGCGCTCGCGGGCCAGGCGAGCTACGACCATTCCATGGGGAAGGGCACCGTTGAGCTTTCGGACGTGAAAGTCGACGGCGACAAGGTCGCGTTTGTCGAGCGCCTGTCAGTGAACGGAATGGACCTCACCGTGACGTACAGCGGCACGCTCGCCGGCGACGAGATGAAGTTGACGCGCAACGTCGGCGAGTTCGGTACCGAGCAGCTGACGGCGAAGCGAGCGAAGTGATAGAGCTCACGCTCGCAAGGCGCGCTGCGTGGGTAAGCTGCCGCTGAAAGCTCTCGCTGGAAAGGCGCGGTACGCCGAGAGAGCTGTCGCTAGACAGAAATCCGAATCCGACTCTGATCTAGCGGCAGCCTTCTAGCGATAGCTCTCTAGCGCAGCCAACGGCGAAGCCTGCTAGCGATAGCTTTCTAGCGAAGCGCCAGCGAAGCCTTCCTGCAGCAACCGTCCGCGCCGCCCCTAGCCTTCCTCGCCGTACAAATTCAGCTCCTTGATCACCCAGGGCTGCCAACCTTCCTTCTCGGTGATCGCGATGCGCAAGTGCCGCGCGACGATCGGGCTGGCGAGATTCAGACGTGCGTGCGGTTCGCCGATGACGCTCGGGACCACCTTCTTCCACGTTTCACCGTCGTCGGACACTTCGACGCTGTAAGCCGGCGCCCAACCGATATCCTTGCCGTCTTTGAATTTCTCCCCGCGAGAGTCGATCTCGATACCGACGATCGTGCTCGCGGCCGGCAGCTCGATCGTGAGCCATTCCACGGGGAAGGGTTTGAAGCCCTGAGTGAAGTAACCCGTGTTTGGATCGCCATCCAGCATCGCTTCCAGCGGTGAGCCCTCGCGCGCTTCGATGTTGGCGGCGAGCTTCCACTCCGCGCGACGTTTGAATCGTTCGCGCGATGTGGCGAGCGCGGGAATCTCCTTCGTGAGCTCTTCGAGCGTCCAGAAATCGCCGCGTTCCGCATCGGCAGCGCGACGTGCTGCGACGGCTTCGGCCTCTACCGCGGGCGCGCGGTTACCGAAGCTGTTGCGAACGTAGGTGTGCACGCTCGCGAGCTCGACGTCGGAATACGAATTCATCGGCACCATGGGCGCACCGTAGTCGACGCCATCCACCTCGCCTTCCAAGCCGTGCAGCATGATCGCGATCGCCGCGCGTTCATCGCCGAGCACTCGCGGCGAACCGACGAGCGACGGAGCGAGCGTAAGACCCTCGGCACCGGGCGCGGGTGCACCGCGACCGTCGCTGCCGTGGCACGCGAAACAGACCGAGCTGTAGAGCGTCCGTCCTGCGCGATAGGACTTGAGGCCGTTCGCGCCGAGCAAGCGCATGAGGTACGGATCCTCCATGTTCGAGTCGTCCCAGAGCTGCTCGTTGATCGCGTACACACCGGCGGAAGCCGACGCTTCGGCGGTCGCGCGAATGGCCTTCTCGGCGTCGGGTACGCCGGCACGTCGCAGCGACAGCATGGCTTGAATCACGACGCGCGGATCGGCGTCTTGCAGAGCGCTCAGCGCTGCGACGGCCAACGGAGCATCCGCCGCCGACTCCGCGTCCAGGCGCAGCTCCGCCAATCGCAGACCCGCCATGCGCACCTGCGGATCCGCGGCCGCGAGTGCGCGCAGGATCAGCGCGTCATCGAGCGCGCCCAAGCCGTCGAGCGTCCACAATGCATGGAGTCGCGGACGGGGATCGGACGCGTCGGCTTCCGCGAGCCGCTCGAGCGCGGGCACGACGCTGAGATCGCGGCGCAGGACGAGCAGTTTCTGTGCCGTGTCGCGCCACCAGCCATTGGGATGAGACAAGTGCTGCACCCATTCGGCGGGCGTTTCGTCGAGCATCCGCGGTTGCGGACCCGGCTCGAAGTCCTCGTGACGCACGCGGTAGATGCGGCCGCGTCCGATCTCGTACTGCAGATTGTGCGCCTTGATCTGCTCGCGCAGGTACGTTCCTTCGCGAGTCCAATTCGCCTGCTGAATGATGCCGCGATACATGTCGACGACATAGAGCGTGCCGTCCGGCGCGGTCACCATATTGACTGGCCGGAACAGCGGATCGGTCGCGCGGATGAACTCGCTCTGCTGGTCTTCGTAGGCGTTTGCCAAGCGCGTGATGCCGTCTTCGACGGAGATCAGCGTGCGACGAACGAGACGGCCGACAGGCTCGGCGAAGAACAAGTTTCCGCGGAGCTCGGCCGGCAAGCGATCGCCGCGGAAGATGTCCTGTCCGCACGTGGCGGTGAAGTGGTTGAGCGTATTGTCCGGGCGCACCTGGCCGGGGCCGCCCTGCGTATCCGGAATATTGCTGATCGGCCAGACGACTTTGTACTGGCCGATGTGCTCGTTGGGTGCGGAGAACTGACCGTAGATAATGTGCTGTTGAAAGTGCACCGGTCCGGTTTCGTTGCCGGCATTGACGAACCACACCTTGCCCCAGTCGTCCTGCGTGAGTCCCCACTGACCGCCGTTGACCGGAATCTCTTCCTTGATCGCCTCGCCGTTCGGGCCGAAGCGAAGACGGTAGTCGTAGTAGGTCGAATAGATGCCGTTGTCCATGGCCCACACGAGACCGCTCGGCTGGTGCTCCATGTTGCCGCCGCGCGGACCGCCCTCGAACCACAACGTCTTCTCGTCCGCCACCCCGTCGCCGTCGCTGTCGCGATAGATGTAGAGGTCGTCGGTGTTCGTCTCGCCGATGATGATGCGGTCATCGAGCGGAAGCATGATGCGCGGAAGGAGCAGCTTGTCGGCGAACACCGTGTGCTTGTCGTAGACGCCGTCGCCGTCCGTGTCTTCATGGCGCGAAACGCGGCTCACCGGCTCCTGCTCTCCGGTCGCGTCGAGATCCTGCATATACGTGCGCATCTCCGCGACGTACATCCGACCGTTGCCGTCGAACGCGACCATCACGGGCTCGGCGATGTGCGGCTCGGCCAGCACGCGCTCGACCCGATAGCCTTTCGGCAACTCCATCGTCGCAATCGAGGCTTCCGGCGTCAGCGCCCTGGAAGGAGGCGGCGAAATCTCAGCCACAGGCTGCGCCGAGTACGCGGTCACCTCAGGCGGCATCGAACACGAAGGCAGCGTCAAGCTGGAGGCAACGATGGGAACGATGGGAAGGAGGCGAACGGAAATCTTGTTGGATGGATTCATGAACTCGCTATTCTTCTTGAGCCGACCACGTCATCTTTACGGAAGCAAGGATCCATGGACAGACACCCGCATTCGCAAGAACAACGCCATAGAGGAATGCACACACCCTCGCATACTCACGCCCGTCGTCCTCGCGGCCGCGCACCGCTGCCCGCGAACGACGCACTACTTATCTTCGTCGCTCCGGCGAAGACCGAAGTCCAGGCATCCGCGCGCACTGCGCGCGCCTCTTTACCTGGATCCCGGCCTACGCCGGGACGACCGCCAGCAAACTGCGCAATCGAGAATCCACTGCACACCCACGTCGTCCTTGCGAACGCTGCATTCTCAAAACCACGGCCGCCGCTGAGCCCCCTTCGCGCGCATATGAATCCGAGAATTCACCGAGAACCGCCCCGTCCTCGGATCGGGATCGAACGCGAAGTCCGGCCCGATATCCGCGGAGTGAAGCGCGTGCGACGGGTACAGCACCAAACGGTTGAAGGCGACCGTCGTGGACGCGATCCGCTCGAACAACTCGGTGTCGCCGTTGATGTAATCCTGCGTCGTCCAAGGCCGCTCGCGTAGCTCCTGTTCGAGTATCGATCGATAACGTTCGTGACGAAAATCGGGGACGAGCTCGTATCCGGTCCGGCGGTGCCGATAAAGAGACGTACCGGCATACGTGGGCGAACAGAGATAGTGCACCGTCGAGAAGCTGTTGGGGGCCGTGCCGTCGATGTGCGGCATACACTGCACCGGCTTCAGATCTCGAGGTCGCGTCGTAACCACGCAGAGATAGCTGATCGCGCTATGCAGCTCGAGATCGGGCAGCGCGTAGGCTTCGTTGATCGCTTTCGTCAGTCCCTTGCGCAACACCGCTACGTATGATTTCGGCGCCGGCGCGCGCAACCCCGGATACATGTCCGTCGGCGGCGCGAGAGTGACGTCCGAGGCCGCATACGCAACGAGCGCCTCCGGGCGGTCGACCAAATTGTCGATGACCAGCAGCGGAAAGCGTTCGGCGCCTACGTGCTCGACGCTGATGCGCAAGTCCGGGTGCGTGTCGAGCTCGAGTTCAGGCACTCGCCAACCCTCTTACCGTGTCCGCACGAAGTCGTTAGATCGCGTGACTCACGCCGCTCATCCGAAGGGTGCTTCGGCTTTCCGTCGCGCGTATCGGGAAAGCAGCTTGGGCCACAAGCTCAACGACAACAGATGCGCGTAAACGAGCCCCGGGATGCCGATATCTCGCAGCTTGATATAGACGTCGTTGGGAAGTGCGTTCAGCTTCTCTTCGTAGACGCGCAGACAATCGCTCACCTTCTGCGGCGGCGCCTCGGTGCCGTCCGGATTCGCCCGCGGCGCGGTCAGCTGCATCGGCTCGAACAGATCATGCTCCTCGAGGAGGCGAAGGAACTCCCGCGTACGTCGCGCGAGCTCCTCGAATTTGTTGCACGACTCGACCGCGTCTTTCGTGTACTGGGAATGCTGTCCGTTTTCGAAGAACGGAATCTCCGGCCGATCCGAGATCGTCGTCGCCGCGCGATCGATGCACAGGAGCATGCGCCCGTGGCCTCCCAAGGGATCCCGCGGACCCTCGACGGCCACCGGCAAGAAAGGATAGCGGCGCACATACGCCGGCACATAGGCATCCGGATCCATCGCCCCGTCGTCCGCAATGAAAACGTTCACGCCGGGATAGGGCCCCATGAGCGCGAGCGGCGCTTTCGATTGGGCGGCAAAGATGATCGGGTAGCTTACGGCGGCGAATTGAAACTCGTCCGCCGTGATCGGCACGGCGTACGTACCCGCGAGGAACGCATACGGATTCGGGGTGAGCGATACGCCAAGGCTGCCATGGTCCTCCACCGTGAACGGCTCGAGCTGGCGATAGAACAACACTGAGCCGACGTTGACCGGCCCCTGATCGGCATTACTCACGAAACGCTCTCCCCCACCTCGACCCCGGACCAGGGCCGCGCACAATACTAGGTCAAAATCAGTTTGCGAGCTTCACCGTCAGGATCGTCGACCATGCGGCACTCGTTGTCCCAGATCATCGTTCGATTCGACTGCGGATCGGTGGGCTCCCACTTCAGGCCGGGAATGCTGGGATCGCCGGTTGCGGCAAAAGCGGCCCACGACGACGCCATCTTCCTGGCCAACGCCTGCGCTTCGGGCGTATTGCCCGTACCTTGCGCGCAACGCTTCGTGTTGTCGAAGCAGAACTGCAGCTCGGCCGTGTGCCAAGCGCCCGGGATGCCGTCCAGAATCGGCGTTTGCCATGTGAAGTAGTATGCGAACGCGGGGGCCGCATCGAGCTCGTGCTTGAGCCGCGCCATCTTCACGACATTATTGCGAATAGCGAGGCCGTTCAGCCCCGGCGTGCCGGGACACATGTACGAGAGCGTCGGGATCTGTTTCTCCGGGTAAGCCTTCTTCAACGCGGCGATGATGGCGACTGCCTTTTCTTCTCCGTACGCCGTCGTCAGATTGGCGCGCCACTCGTCTTCCGTCGGACGCTCCGACATGCGATTGCCCTCTTCCGTCACGGATCCGATGAGCATCGGCACGTGCTTCGACACCTCGGGTGCGGCATCGAAGAACGATCGCATGTTGATGATCTTTCCGTCGACGCACGGCGACCAACCCACCCGCGGCGTGCCCGGTGCGCCCGGACCGGCCATGCGCGGTCCGGGCGGATTGATCTTGGCCGCTGCCGCGTTGCCCGCCGCGAACAGCTTGGACCACTCCATCTTCTGCAACGATTGAATGTCGTTCGGCTTGAGTCCGAGATCCTTCATCACCAAACGCGCAAGCTCGCGTTGCTGTTCTCTGCTGGGAATGTTCCCGCCGCCGCCGGACTGCGCGGCCGCACGATGAAACAGGCCCGCTGCCGACGGCATGCCCATCAACGTCGTCACTTTGGAGCCGCCGCCCGATTGGCCGTAGATCATGACGCGATCGGGATCGCCGCCGAAGTTCTCGATGTTGTCGCGGACCCAGCGCAAAGCGGCCACGAGGTCCGTCATACCGACGTTCGCCGAATCCTCGTAGGCTGACCCGCCGATCTCCGCGACATCGAAGAATCCGAGGATGTTCAGACGATGATTGACGGAGACCTGTACCACATCGTGATGGCGCGCCATCTGCGCGCCGTCGTGCGCCGCCAATTCGTATGAAGATCCGAAGCTGAATCCACCGCCATGGAAATACACCATGACGGGACGCTTACCGCTCAAGCTCGGCGTCCAGATGTTGAGCTTCAGCATGTCTTCGCTGAGCCAGCCGTCGACCCAATCTTGAATGAACGTCTGCTCGATGGCGGTCCACGGGTGCGGGTTCTGCGGGCAGTTTGCACCGTACACCAACGTCGGAAGCTCGTCCTCCCACGGCGTGGGCGGCTTGGCCGGAAGCCAGCGATTCTCGCCGGCAGTCGTTTGTCCGTACGGGACACCTTTGAAGGTGAACACGCCGTCATCCAGGTAACCGCGCACTTTGCCGTACTGTGTCTTGGCGATCGCGGATCGCGGCGTCGAAATCGTGCCGGCGCTTTGACGAGCAGCAGCACCGTTCGGGCTGTCACCCGCCGCACAGCCCGCCACCGCGACACCCAATCCCGCAGCGGAAGAAAGCATGAGCGCCTCACGGCGCGTGAACCCGGTGCGTGTTGTCGAATCGGCCATGCAAACTCCCCTTCGCTGAATCTCTAGAGCGTGAATCGCGAGAACCGAAGACGGGCTCGCGCTTGTTCTTTGGTGAAGGCTTACCGGCTCGGTATTAACTCAGACAAGATGCACGAGCGCAACCGGGGACATCGTTAGCGGCCGCTCGAGTGCGCCGACCGATCGTGAAGTTTTCGCAAGACGGAACCGGGTAGAACGCTTACTCGATCGTCGCTCTTGGACAGGATGCGCCGCGCGCACTGCGC
>JAAYXG010000438.1 GCA_012516015.1 Lysobacteraceae bacterium
GAGGCGAGTCATGTGAACACGTACTCGCCGTTGCGCGTGGAGGTCGACCGCGGCGCATCCGAGGCGACATGTATCGCGCGGCTCGAGCAACACCTGCTCGAAGCCGCGCGGCGTCTGATCGGTTCGCACACGCGCATCGGCATCGGACTCAGCGGCGGGCTCGACTCCACGCTCACGCTCGGTGCCGTCCGGGCGGTCGCACCTACTGCCGAAGTCTTCACCTACACGGCCGCATTCCATCCCGACGAGCCCGTGCTCGCGCAGGCGCGCGAAGCGGCGGACCATTTCGGCACGCATCACCGAGAGATCGTAATCGCGCCCGAAGAGTTGCCCGACCTCCTGCCCGAATTGCTTTGGTGCATGGAGGATCCGGTGGCGCGCGAAGAGATGATCGTCTATCACGTCCTCGCCCAGCGCGCCGCGCGTGAAGTGCCGATCGTCCTCTACGGCCATATGGCGGACATGCTGTTCGGCGGGATGCCGCGACACTTGCTCATCAAGATGGCGGCGGATTGGCGCGTCGTGCGCGGCTCCATGCTCGAGTTCTATGACTTCACGCAATCGGGCAAACGTCCGCGCAGCATCGTGGGCCGCCTGCTCGTGGCGGCCTACCTGCGCGGAAATCGCGTTCAGACACCGAGCCCCCTCGGGGAATTCGAGATGGCACCAGGCAAGCACGCGTCGGCGGATGGCCCGGAAGCGCTCAATGAAATGCTGCTACGCAGTCTTGCATACCCAAGCGAAATCGGTGCGATCGAGCGCATCCACGCGTGGGCCGGTGTCGAGTTCGCATCCCTCTTCCACGACCGCGATGTCGCGAACTGCGCCTTCAGCATCCCGAGCGATATGAAGATCCGCGGGCAAGTTCGCAAGCACGTTCTCAGAGAAGCCGCGCGCAATCTGCTGCCCGCTGCCTTCGCACGCCGCCCGAAGGATCTCATCCGCATCAGACGCGACGCGCCGCTATTACCCGTGCTGGCGCAACTCAAAGACGAGCTTCTCTCTTCGAGCTGCGTGCGCGCTCGCGGGCTGTTCAATCCCGAGTACGTGGACGAGCTCTTCAGCCGCGCAAGCAAACCGGGCTGCACCGACACGGTTTTTTATCACCTCTGGACATTGCTGTTGATCGAGCTGTGGTGCAGAGCATTCGGAGACACGGGCGCGCGAGCGCATGTCGTTCGATCTGCTCGCAGCGATGCCCGGGACACGGGTGCTTCCGCGGACGACGGGATGATCGAAGAGCGAGCTGCGAACGGCGCACGCGTCCGTGCACTGCGCGCCAACGCATTCGCGGGCGAGCCGAGCGCGATCCGGTAGACAACCCGTCTGAGCGGCTCGACAAAAGGAAGGCGAGCTCGAGGCAACCAAAAAGAAGGCGCCGCTAGGGCGCCTTCTTCTCGACTCGCGCGTCGATCTTACTGGCCGAAACTCCAACGGCCGCCGACATACCAAGCGGTTCCGTCGTCGTTGAAAGTCACGTCGACGCCCGCTGCGAATGCCCGCGTAAAGAAGTAGCGGCCACCCACCGCGAAGATCGTATCGTCGCCGCTGTCATCGAGGTCCACGTGCTGCAGACCCGCCGTCAACTCGACGTTATCGAGCGGGCGGCCACGCAAGCCCACGCCGACACCGAAGCCGTCGTCATCGAAATCGCGCGCGCCAGGCACGTCGACTTCCGCCCTGAGGTACGACAATGTGCCGATCACGTCCAAGTTCGGGCTGAGCGGCCAAGCATAGCCGGCCCCGATCTCGATCGTGTTCGTGTCGATGTTGAAGTCGAAGTCGAGATCCGTGTATTTCGCAAACACGTGGACGTTACCGGTGACCTCCAGCGAACCGCGAAGCTCGAAACCGTCACCATCGACGTTGAAGTCGTCCAGGTCTGTGTTCACGTAGCCGAGCTCGACGAACGAATAATCGAACGAGCTCTCGGCATTCGCCGTTCCGGCGATACCCAATGCCGCGATCGATGCAAAGACCAAACCCTTGCGCATAGTGTCTCCGTAGTTCTTGAAACGTACTGACTGTCGCATTCACGCATCAAGCGCGCTGCGACGGTGCGGGCCGGAGTCCGACCGGCGGCGCGGATTGTAGGTCAGGGAAGCTGAATGCGCACGTAACGATGTGCAGCAAAAAAGCGACAATCGGGTCCAAAGGGGCGTGCGGCGAGCGGATATGGGAGCAGTCATTGCTCGAATGCCGAAAAGCACTGGGGCCGCATGAAGCAGTTCCCCCTATTCACCAGTCCGTCGAAACGGACTCAGGCCGTGTCACGGACACATCGTCGATCGACACCGGTCAGTACGTAGCCGAACTCGTCTCCATGTGCGCGTATCGCCGCCGCCGACGATGCAGCACATCAGCCAATCACGCGCCGCGCGGCGTCGTGCCGTCGGCGCGGATCAAGTAGGCATTCGAACGCCACGAGCTGGCTTCCAATGGCCCTATGCGTTAGGTCGACGACGCTCCGGGTGGTCCCAAAAGATCGGAAAGATCCGGCGCATCACGTTCGCATGATCGGCATCGTCGTCCAAGTTCAAGTCGAGCTCGGAGCTGTAGATCGGCAGTCCCGTCGCCATGAGACGCTCGAGGTTCGCGGCGAGCATCGAAGAAATCGCTCTTGGCGATATATCGTTTCGGTGCAATCGGGTCTCGCTCGCAGCGCTCCCCAATCTGCGCGCCATCTGGTTGTACCGATTATTCCGCGGAGTGTGATAGCGTTAACGAAAGGCGCTTCTCGCAAACTCGATCTTCTCGGGCGCGGAATACGTCAACGTCGGCGCGCGGCCGTTGGGACCAATCTACGTGCGAAGACGCGAGTCGGCGATCGCGCGTGAGCGCGCCCACGGCGGCTCGCGACAGAATTCAAAAGGGCCGTCAACGTACAGGGGGATCTTTCGATGACCGTTGCCCGTCTTGCGATCGGCGCCGCCATGCTGAGCATGAGCAGCGCTGCGGTATATGGAGCCGCTCAACCCATCGAGCACTTCGCACGGATGCCTCAGATCCGAGACATCGCGATTTCGCCCGACGGCAGTCGTATCGCGTTCATTTCGTCGCTCGGCGATGCCTCGGTGGTCATGACATTCGATCGCTCGGGCACGCAAACCGAGTTTCGCCAAGTCGCCGCCTCGGAGCCCGAGAAGTTCGATCTCACATGGTGTAGATGGGCGAGCAACCGACGCTTGCTGTGCAGTGTCCAAGGCACCATTCGCGGCAAGAAGTATGCGGAGGCGCCCTATACCCGCTTGATCGGCGTCGATGCGGACGGGAAGGACTTGCGGGTGCTGCAACTGCGGCCCGAC
>JAAYXG010000439.1 GCA_012516015.1 Lysobacteraceae bacterium
CCGAGGCGACGACGGGCCCGGCGGGCAGCTCGACTTTCTCGCTCGGATCCGCGCCGCGTCTGATCGGTCGAGCGCCACCGAGGAATTTCAGAATGGCGTTGATCTCCTCGTCGGCGATGTGTCCGACCGGAGGCATGCGTCCCATGCCATAAAGAACGGTGCGTCGCAGTTGCGGGAAGCCGATGCGCGTGCCGACTTCGACGAGCGACGGCGCGGCGGGCGTTCCGCTGCGATCCTCGCCATGGCACACCGCGCAATGTTGTTTGTACGAGGCGGCGCCGCGCTTCAAGGTGGCGGGATCGGGCGGTCCGAAGAGGCGTCCGAATCCGGAATCGCCGTCTTCCAACGGGATCAACTTGTAGAAGGACGGGAAGTCTTGATTGAGAAGATACAGGATGCCGCGGGCCGGATCGGCGGCGGTGTTTCCCCAGTTCGTGCCCCCCACAGCGCCCGGCAGCACGGCGAGCTCGGAGAGCGACGGCGGCGTGAATAGCCCGGCGCGCGCCTTCTCGATGCGCGCTTTCCATTCCGCGCGCTCGGCGTCGCTGATGAAAAAAGGCGTGAGGTCGTCGGGCTCGACACTCTGGCGAGCGGTCGGTTCGAGTAGCGAGAACGGCTGCGTCGGCCACGCCGCCTCGCCGGGCACCTCGCTCTTGGGCACCGGCCGTTCTTCGATCGGCCACACGGGCTCGCCGGTGACGCGGTCGAATACGAATACGAATCCTTGCTTCGTCGCTTGTGCGACGGCGTCGATCGTCTTGCCGTCCTTGCGCACGGTGAGAAGCTGCGGCGCGGCGGTCGGGTCATAGTCCCACAGGTCGTGATGCACCATTTGAAAGTGCCACAAGCGCTTCCCCGTGCGCGCATCGAGCGCGAGTAGACAATCGCTGAAGAGATTCATGCCGTGCCGGTCGGCGCCGTAGTAGTCGTACGTGGGCGAGCCGACCGGGAAATACGCGATGCCGCGCTTCTCATCGAGCGTGATCTCGCCCCACACGTTCACGCCGCCGACGTACTTCCACGCATCCTTCGGCCAGGTGTCGTAGCCGAATTCACCGGGCTGCGGAATCGTATGAAACGTCCAGACGAGCGCGCCAGTGACGACGTTGTACGCGCGAATGTGCCCGGGCGCGGAGAAGTAGCCTTCGCCCGGCGAGCTGCCGAGCAGCAGCAAGTCCTCGAAGATGCGGCCAGGCGTGTTCGATCTCACGCGGCGAATCGTCTTCGGATCCCGGCCGAGCCCTTCGCGCAGATCGACGACACCCTGTTTTCCGAATGAGAGAATGGATTTGCCGGTACGCGCGTCGATCGCCTGCAGCGTGTCCTCGAGCGTGAAGAGAAGCCGCCGATCCTTGCGATCCGGGCTTTCCCAATAGTTGATGCCGCGATTCGTGATGCCGCGCAGATTCGCGTGGATCCACAGCTCCTTGCGCGTCTTGAGGTCGATCGCCACGAGCGAGCTCTCCTTCGCAAGCACGTACATGACGTCGTCGACGATGATGGGATTGAACTGATACGCGCGCTCGTCGGACGTCGGGTAAATCCACGCGATCTCGAGCTGATCGACGTTGTCCTTCGTGATGTCGTTTAGAACGACATACTTGGACTGGTCGGGTGTGCCGCCGTAGTCGCGCCAGTCCGCGGCGGAACCGAGCGCGCTGAAGGCGAGAGCGAAGAGGGCGCAGAGCGTCGAGCGGATGAGCTGGAGCATGTGGAAGCGGGCGCGTTCAATGAAAGACTGCCGGCGAGACGCCGCTGACGTCGGGCTTGGGCGATTGGATACCGTCGGCAGGAATCTCGATGTGCGCGGCCCAGGCAATTCCGTTCAGGAGAAAGCGGCGATAGTCGTCGTGCGCGAGATTGTCTCTGAAATCCTGGCCGCCGAAGACGAAGCCGCGTCCGCCGTCGTCGCGTTCGTAGGCCCACGAGACGATCTGAGGACCGATGCCGCCTTTGTCCTGCTTCGGCGTTGCGAGCAGGAGGTCGGTGCGCCTCGCGTCCGTCGGCAGTAGAAAGCGGCAGAAGATTTCGTCTCGGAAC
>JAAYXG010000440.1 GCA_012516015.1 Lysobacteraceae bacterium
CTGCGCGGCGAGTGCAAGCACGGCGATCGCTGCAAGGCGGCCGATGGTGTTTCTCATTATGGTAATTCCGCTTCGGAATGCATGAACCCTTCGAGCACAGCGTATCGCCGCGCTCGACGATTCGCATCCGTCGCGTTCCTTTACATCCCTCCCCGCTCTTATTCGCGCTCGCGAGCGAAGCCGCGCCTTGTATACGGGCCGCTCGCACATGAGCGCATCAGAGCTCCGTCACATACAATCCACGGAGACTCCACTCCGGCCGCAAGCCTCGACCGTCAATCGACCACGCCGTATGGCCTCCAAACGCAAAACGCCGCGCCGCTCCGCGCGCCAGCAAAGCTCGACCACGCAGCGCGGGCGCGCCCGGCATGCGATGCTTGGGAAGCGCAAGCGCAGCGCTAAGGCGCAGACAGGACGCAGGACGCTGTATCCCGCGATCGCACCTTACCGCACGAGTTTCTTGCGCGTTTCGGACGTTCACGAGCTCTACTTCGAGGAATGCGGCAATCCGAAAGGCAAGCCTGCGCTCTTCGTCCACGGCGGACCCGGCGCCGGATGCGGCGAGCGCGCACGATGCTTCTTCGATCCGGATGCGTATCGCATCGTGCTGTTCGACCAACGCGGCTGCGGGCGTAGCAGACCGCACGCAAGCCTCGACAACAACACGACCTGGCACTTGGTTTCGGACATCGAGCGATTGCGAGAGCATCTCGGGATCGAGCGATGGCTCGTCTTCGGCGGCTCGTGGGGCTCGACACTCGCCCTCGCCTATTCCCAGGCGCATCCACAGCGCGTCTCGGAGCTCGTCCTGCGCGGCATCTTCATGCTCTCCCAGTTCGAGCTGCGTTGGTTCTATCAAGAAGGCGCGAGCGCCCTCTTTCCGGATCGCTGGGAGCAGTATGTAGCGGCGATCCCGGAGCCCGAGCGCGGCGACCTCATCGGGGCGTTCTACTCGCGTCTCACGAGCGAGGACCGCGCGACTCGAGTGCGCGCGGCCCGCGCGTGGTCGATGTGGGAGGCTGCGACGAGCCATCTGCACGTCGACGAGGAGCACGTGCAGCAATGGGGCAATGAGGACTTTGCGATCGCGGTCGCGCGGATCGAGTGCCATTACTTCGTGAACAAGGGCTTTTTCGATCGCGAGGATCAGCTCTTGCGCAACGTCGATCGCATCCGCCACATCCCGGCGGTCATCGTGCAGGGCCGCTATGACGTCGTGTGCCCGATGCAAACGGCATGGGCGCTTCATCGCGCGTGGCCCGAAGCGGACTTCCGCATCGTTCCCGACGCCGGTCACTCCGCGTTCGAGCCAGGCACCGTGCACGAGCTGATCACGGCGACGGATCGGTTCCGCGGCTAGGGCGATTAAGAAAACTCTTGGCTCCTACGCGCGCAATCTCCAAGTGATGGCACCGCTCATGTCGATGAGGCCGTGCGCGAGCAACCAGTCGCGTGCGTCGGCGGCGTCGTGCTCGAACCAGGCTCGAGCGGAGCCCAAGCGGAACGTGTAGCCCCAGGCGTCCATGTCGCGGCACATCCGCGCGCTGCCGACGCCCGGGAGCTCGTCGGCGAGCAGGATCTGCAAATAGCACACCGCGTTCTCTTCCGCGAAGTCGCCGCCCGCATCCCGATCCAATACTGCGCGGCGCTCCGAATCCATGCAGATGGCGTGACACGCCTCGTGCAGAATGGAATGGATTGGCGTATCCGCCCGCCAATACACCCGATCGCGAAACAAACCCGCCTCGCTCTCGCCCCAATAAGAGCCCGGAATCGGCATCCCGCGCGGTTGCACGCAGCCCCGCAGGGAAAATCGCTCGAGCAGGTTCATCAGGTCACGCTCCGCGAGATCGCGGGCGCGCATTACCTCCGGCTGCGTGCTCATTGCACGCCGCGCGCGTGCGCCTGCCGCCTCACTTCGTCCGCCAGGGCATCCACCGCTGCGCCGAGCCGTTCGCAAGCGTCCTCGCCCGATCCCTGCCGCGCGAGCTGCTCGATCTCGTATGCGCGCTCGCTCACGCGATCGAAACCGAACATCGCGCCGCTCCCGTGAATCTTGTGCGCCATGCTTGCGAGGGAGCGGAGCGCGTCGTGCGAGCCTTCGCGCAACGATTGCAGGTAGCTTCGCAGCTGCTCGATCTCCCCGACCGTGCGTTTCAGATAGCGTGTGCCGATGTCTGCAATTTGCCGTTGGAGCTGTTCATCTTCGTTCATGCGCTGTCGCTTCCCTACAGTGCACTCAAGCGACGTACCACGATTCCGGCAATGTCGCGCGCGAGCGCCTCACGGAGGATCGTCTGTTCTTTCTGCTTCGCGAGCACCGCGGTCGTATCGTAACTGTACGCACGGGTCAGCTCGATGCGCTGCGGTTCGATCAGTTGCCCGGTCTGGCTGGATACCGAGTACTCCACGACGTAGAACACCTGATATTCCTCGGGCGTATTCCGCGCCGATACCGCGAGCACGCGTTGACCGCTTTCGTCCTCGTGGATGCGGATGATTGCGGTCGCGTCTCGCTTATCCGCGGCGAGCTGCGCGCCGGAGGCGCGTAAGCTGTTTCGAAGCGCTCGGTTGAAATCCGTATAGCGGTCTTCCGTGTCGATATACGTGACCGCCATCGACTCCGAGAGCTGCGCACGACCTTGCAGATGCCACCCGCAGCCCGCGAGCGAAGTGAGTAGAACGAGCAGCGAATAGCGAACGACGGACAGAGAGTGCATGGCTCATTGTACTTCGAGCCTGCCGTTCGGCGTCCAGCGAATGCCGCTTGATGCGGCTTGCTGTTGACGGTTGACAGTTGACGGTTGACGGTTCGAGCAAAGAAGGAAGCGGGGCACGAAGAATGCCAGAGAAAAACGGGTCAAGCCGCTCTGGCCGCCAACAGTCAACCGTCAACTGTCAACTGTCAACCGAGTCATTGACGCCGTTCGCGGGCTTGCAACGGGCATTCGCTCGCGACGGCATAGCCGTGACGACAAGCGATCGCGACGTGACCCGTTACGCTCTGCCTGACGGCTTCGAGCTGCTCCGCGCCGACACGTCCGCCGCAGGCGCGGCACTCTTCGGCGACCCCGATCATCGCGACCGGATCGACGCCTTGGCTTCGAGCGCCGCCGCGCTCGAGCGCTGCAAGACCGAACGTAAAGGCGGTCTCGTGCGCCGATGCCGCGACTTTCAAGAGGGCATCACGCAGACGCTCTTTGATCGCCGGGCCGTCCGAGATGCTCGCCTCGGGTAGCACGACCGCAAATACCGGGTCGGCCTCGGAGGGCACTCGGCCAACCCAGTCGACATGGGCTCGAACGAGGCGGCCCAATGTCTGCACGACGTCGCGAAGCAGCTCCGGCCGCAGCACGTTCGACCCTGTCGCGCGCACGCCGACCGTGATGAGCGACAGCGGTCGATCGTACCGTTCGGCGCGGGCGATCTCGCCGCGCAGGCGCACGGTCACCTCGCGTGGCGTGAACGCGCCGGACTCGACGTCGACGCAAGCGGATTGCTCGAGCGCTTCGCGCGCCTCCTTGAGCGAGCGGCGCAAGGCGATCGTATTGAACGCCGCATTGATACGCGCCAATAGCTCGGAGCTCGGTACTTTCTTCGTCAGATAGTCGTCGATGCCGGCCGCATAGCCGCGCTCGTAGTCGGCATCCGCCTCGCGAGTCGTCAGCATGATGACGTAGGCATCGATGCCGCGCTCGCGAATCGTCTCGCAGAGCGCGAGGCCGTCCATGACTGGCATCTGCCAATCCGTGATGACGACGGGATACCAGCGCTCTCTCAGGTGCCGGAGCGCGTCTTCGCCGTGACGTGCCTGCTGCACTTCGAATCCGGCACTCACAAGGCGATCGGCGATGAGCTCGAGCTCCAGCTCATCGTCATCGACGAGCAGGATTCGCGTCGGCAGAGCGCGCGTCAGTACGGACATCCGAGTCGCTATCGCTTCCGCCTCCATCGTGTCTCCCTAGTGCTCGTAAGTTGTGCAGGCAGTGAAATGCGCATCGAGTGTGCATCCCCGCACGGTGAACGAGTATCAGCGGTGCCGGGGCCCGAGGATGAGGGAAAACCTTAAGCGAGGGATCGCCCCGCTCAAATGAAGAGACATCCGTCACACGACGACGTTGACGAGCTTCCCCTTGACCACGATAACCTTGCGAATCGGCTTGCCTTCGGTCCACTTCTGTACGTTCCCGTCCTTCAATGCGGCCTCGCGTACGACATCGTCCGCAGCGTCGGCCGGCACCTTGACTCGGCCGCGCAGCTTTCCGTTCACTTGTACGACGATCTCGATCGTATCCTGCACGAGCGCCGCCGGGTCCGGCTTCGGCCATGGGCGATCGATGAGCGCTTCGCCTCCGTGACCCAATGCCTCCCACAACACTTGCGTCGCGTGCGGAATGATCGGCGCCAGCATCTGCACGATGAGCTCGAGCGTCTCGTGCACGATCGCACGCCCCTCGGGCGAGTCATCCTCGAACTTCGAGAGCGTATTCATCAGCTCCATCACAGCCGCAATCGCCGTATTGAACACGCGGCGACGTCCGAGGTCGTCCGTGACTTTCGCGAGCGTTGCGTGCGCCGCATGCCGCAGCGCGCGCTGCGCCTCGGTAAGGGTATGGGGCGTGGGGCGTGGGGCATGGGCCGGAAGTCCGGCGTCTTGTTTCCCTCCGGCCCGAGCCCCAGGCCCCAAGCCCCGTGCCCTTTCGACATGCTCATACACCACCCTCCACAGTCGGCGCATGAACCGAGCGGCGCCTTCGACCCCGTCATCGGACCACTCGAGCGTGTCTTCCGGGGGCGATTTGAACATCATGAACAAGCGGATGCTGTCCGCACCGTACTCGCTGACGAGCCGCTGCGGATCGACGCCGTTGTTCTTCGACTTCGACATCGTGCGCATCCCTTCCCAGTCGACCGGCTGACCGTCGCTCTTGAGGCGGGCGCCGACGCGTGCACCCTTCGCATCGAGCTCGACTTCGACGTCGGCGGGATTGAAGTATTGAATGCGGCCATCGGGCGAGCGGCGCGAATAGATGTCGTTGAGCACCATGCCTTGCGTCAACAAGTTCTCGAACGGCTCGTCGATCGACACGAGCCCGAGATCGCGCATGACACGGGTCCAAAAGCGCGAATATAGAAGATGCAGGATCGCGTGCTCGATGCCGCCGATGTATTGATCGACCGGCATCCAGTAGCTCGCGCGCTCATCGACCATCGCGGTGTCGTTGTTCGCGCTCGCAAAGCGCAGGAAGTACCACGACGAGTCGACGAACGTATCCATCGTGTCGGTCTCGCGCTTTGCCGGCGCGCCGCACTTCGGGCACGCGCACTCGAGAAACGCGGGCGTTTTGGCAAGCGGATTGCCGCTGCCGTCCGGCACGAGCCCCTCCGGCAGGACGACCGGGAGGTCCTTGTCCGGTACCGGCACGTCGCCGCACTTCGCGCAATGAATGAGCGGAATCGGGCAGCCCCAGTAGCGCTGACGCGAAA
>JAAYXG010000441.1 GCA_012516015.1 Lysobacteraceae bacterium
ACATCGCCGGATAGGCTTGCGTACGCACGTTGTCGTACGGCGAGTAGGAGAGCATGTACTCGTAGTAGCGCCGTTCGTTCGGATTGCCCCATTCTTCATATTCCAGTGTCGTCAACGGAATCGATTCATCCAACATCGTCGTGACGATATCGACGAATGGGACGTGCGCAACGAGTCCCGCGTACCTCCTGCTCGCCACGTTGGCGAGCACGCCCATCAGCATGCCCCCTGCACTGCCGCCCGCAGCGACGATGTTGCGCGGCGAGCAGTACCTGCGCTCGATCAGCTCGTCGGTCACGTCGATGAAATCGTAGAACGTGTTCCACTTGTTGAGTAGCCGGCCGGCGTCATACCAACGCCGGCCGAGTTCCTGCCCGCCGCGCACGTGCGCGATCGCGAACACGACCCCGCGATCCAGCAAGGACAAGCGCAGGCTGTCGAAAATCGGATCGGAACAAAGCCCATACGCCCCGTAGCCGTACAGGTAGAGGGGCGCCGTGCCGTCGCGCGCAACTTCCTTGCGGCTCACGATCGAGACGGGCACGCGCGCGCCGTCGCGTGCACGCACCCAGAGAAACTCGCTTCGATAATTTTTCGGATCGAACGCCCCGAGCACAGGTTCGCGCTTCAAGATCGTGCGCTCGCCGGTTTCGAGATCCCACTCGAAAGTCGTAAGCGGCGTCGTGAGCGATGTGTAAACGTAGCGCAGCTTGGAAGAGTCGAGCTCCGGATTCGAAGCAAAGCGCATCGCATACGCCGGATCGTCCGCGATGAGATACTCGGGTTCGCCGTCCCAGCGTTGCACGCGCAGCTTCATCAAGCCGCCGGAGCGCTCGCTCACGGCAAGAAAATCGCGGAAGATCTCGAATGCGTGCAAAAACACCTCGGGATCGTGTGCGACGACGTCGCGCCACAGCGAGCGGTCGTGCGGCGCGTGCATCGGCGCACGCACGATGCGAAAGTTCTGTGCCTGCCAATTCGTGCGCACGATGAAGCTGCCGTCGAGATGGTCGAGCTGATGCTCGTGATCGGCTTCGCGAGGCACGAACACGCGAAATTCGAACGACGGGTCGTCGCAGCGCGCGTAACGCCACTCCGAGGAGGTGGTGCTCTCGGAGCAAATCAAGAGGAGCTGCTCCGATTTGCTGCGGGCCACCGTGAGATCGAAGGCTTCGTCGGGTTCTTCGTAGACGAGCACGTCGTGCGATGGATCCGTGCCGAGCACGTGGCGCCGAATGCGCCGGCCGAGCAGCGTCACGGGGTCCTTTTCCACGTAGAGCAGCGTGCGATTGTCGTCCGCCCACGCGAGCGCGGCCTCGACGTTCCCGATCGCATCGGGGAGATGCTCGCCGGTCGTGAGATTCTTGAAGCGAAGCGTGAACTGACGGCGTCCGACCCTATCCTGTGTGTAGGCTAGCCACCGGTTATCCGGGCTCACCTCGTAGCTGCCGAGCTTGAAAAACGACTCTCCGGCGGCAAGCAGGTTGCAATCCAGGAGGATCTCTTCGGGAGCCTCCGGCGAGTCCCTCCGCCGCAGCAGAATGGGGTACTCAAGACCCTTCTCGTAGCGAGTCCAGTACCAATATCCACGATA
>JAAYXG010000442.1 GCA_012516015.1 Lysobacteraceae bacterium
AAGTCAGGGGATGCGCTGCGTCTCGCGACGGCTCAGATGCTAGGTACGCAGTTGATTGCCGCGGAGCTCGCCCGGACGCGGCTGCGTTGAGCAAGCGCGCTACTTTTGCCTCGTGGCTCGCAGTGTGCTGCCGCGGTTGAGCGCGTGACTACCGAACTTGGCGCGGATGTCGTCGATCGTCGCATCGAGGTGGCGATCGCGTACGCGCTCGGGTGACGCGAACAGCTCGAGCTGCGGCACGCTCGTAAGATCGCGCGCAGCGACGCCGAGCAGCCTGACGCGAGCGCGAGGCTGTTCAGCACGCCACTCCCTGAGCAGCTTCGTCGCGGCTTCGATGAGTGCACGCGTTTCATTCGTCGCCGGCTGCACGCGGCATTGACGCGTATACGTCTTGAAGTCGTTTCTGCGAATCTTGACGACGACGCTCCCGGCGAGCCACTCCTGCGCGCGCAGCCGTGAGGCGGTGCGATCGGCGAGGCGCGTCAAGTGATCATGCAGCAAGCCGTCATCGCCGATGTCGACGTCGAACGTCTCCTCGGAGGAGATTTGCTTCTCGTCCCAGTCGGGTATGACCGCGCGATCGTCGACGCCGGCCGCGCGCGCTTTCATCCGCGCGGCATGGCGTCCGAAGATCGGACGCAGCAGCGTATCGGGTGCGAGGCGCAGGTCTTTGAGCGTTCTGATTCCGATGCGCTCCAGCTCGGGCGCGGTCTTGTTGCCGATCCCGAACAGTTTCCGAATCGACAGCGGATCGAGCGCTTCCGCAACGCGATCGGGCGGTACGACCATGAGCCCGTCGGGCTTGCGCAGGTCGGATGCGATCTTCGCGATCAGCTTGTTCGGCGCGACACCCACGCTCGCGGTGAGCCCCGTGCGAGATCGGATCCGTTCCTTGATGGCGACGGCGATCGTCTCCGCGGAGCCGAGCGCGAGTTGGCTGTGCGTGACGTCCAGGAACGCTTCATCGAGCGATAATCCTTCCACGATCGGCGTGAACTCGCGAAAGACGTCGAAGACGATGTTCGATACGGCTTTGTAGCGGGGGAACCGCGGCCGGACACACACCGCGTGCGGGCATCGCCGCAGCGCCTCCCGCATCGGCATCGCGGAGTGCACACCGAATTTGCGTACTTCATAGCTCGCGGCGGCGACAACGCCGCGTCCGCCAAGCCCGCCGACGATCAGCGGCTTGCCTCGCAAGCTCGGGTCGTCGAGCGCTTCCACGGACGCGTAGAACGCGTCCATGTCGACATGCAGAATCGCTCGCGTGGTCATCGTTGCCGGTTCTGGAGAAGAGCACTCTCGCGAAGCACGCAAAGCTCGCAAAGGTGAGAAAGAAGATTCTCCCGCGGAGACCTCTGCGCCTCCGCGTCTCTGCGAGAGTATTTTCTTATTCTTGCTCCTAGCTTTGCGTGCTTGGCGAGAGTTTTCTTCTCCGGGGTTCCTTACGCGTTGCTCACTCGCTGCGCGCGGGCCTCCGGTTCGATGCGCTCCGCGGCGAGCTCTTCCGAGCTGAAGTCATCCACATGGATGATCTCCATGACGCGCCGATCGTACTCGCGCAACGTCGCCGCTTCAGTCTCGGACAGAATGCCTGCGGCGAGCGCTTGCTGAATCTGGCCCGGCAGATCGAGCGCGGTGACGCGTCCCGTCTTCACGCCTTCGACGCGAATGCGCTTTTCGAGCGGCTCGGCCGTTTCCGCAAGCACCATCGCCTCGTGCAACTGCCCGAGCGGGTTGCCCGGTTCGACGGTGCGATAGACCCCGGTCGTCAATCGATCGCGCGTCAACGTCGAGCGCAAGATCTGCTCGACGATGTCGTGCCCGATGCGATCGTGCGGCGCGTGATAGGTTTGTCCGCGCGGGAAAATGAAGAACCGCATGAACGCCGCAAGGAAGCGATTCGGGAAGTTGCGCAAGAACGTATGCAACTGCTCCTGCGCTTTGTAGAGCAAATCGCGGCAAGCCCATTCGACCAGCGGCAGATCTTCTTCCGGCCGCCCCTGGTTCTCGTAGTGCTTCAGCACCATCGATGCGAGATACATGCACGAGAGCACGTCGCCGAGGCGACCCGAGAGGCTTTCCTTCTTCTTCAAATAGCCGCCGAGCGTCAGCATCGCAACGTCCGTCGCAAACGCGAACGAGGCACTGAAGCGGTTGATATGTTGATAGAAGCGCTGTGTCGGGCCTGTGTCCGGTA
>JAAYXG010000443.1 GCA_012516015.1 Lysobacteraceae bacterium
CGACAACGGAATTGCCGCCGGAGCCGGAAGCGACGTCCCCGGCGAGGCCGACAGAGGCTGCGCCCACGGTCTCCACGACCGCGGCAGATACGCCGCCGCCGAAAAGAATCGAGCGTCGGAAGATTCTGGCCCTGAGGCTCGCCGCCTCACCGCATCGTCTGGAGGGTGCTCGGCTGCTCGAGATCTTGCAGACGGAATCGCTGCAGCATGGCAAATACGACATCTTCCACCGCCTTCATGACGACGGCACCAGCATCTTCAGCGTCGCGAGCATGGTGGAGCCCGGCACGTTCGATCTGGAGAACATGCCGAATCTTCAGTATCCAGGCGTCACGTTGTTCGCACAATTGCCGGGTCCGGTACCCGGCATGCACGCACTCAACGAGCTCATCGCGTGCGCGAGACGTTTGCAGCAAGCCTTGGGCGGCACGCTGCAGGATGATCGAGGCGTGCCGCTGACGGTGCACCGCATCGAACGCCTTCGCCAAGAAGTTCGGGAGTTCGAGCGTCCGCAGAGTCAATTGAGCACGACTCGCACGAGCGGACCGTCGCGGCGTCCCTAGGCCGAATGCAAGAGTATCTCTCGCAGAGACAAAGAAGAGCAGACGAATGCTGGCAATGCATACTCCAAGCGCTTCTTTCTCGAGGCTTGTCCTTTCCCTTCCGGTCGCTGCGTCTTCGCGTCTCTACGAGAGATGCGTCTTGCTAGCCCGACCAGTTCGGTTCGTGCGCTCATGAGCGCCCCGCGCAGTGCCGCAGCGCGCGTACGCGAGCTGCGCAAGCAGATCGAACATCACAACTATCGCTATTACGTTCTCGATGACCCCGAGATCTCCGATGCCGAATACGATCGGTTGATGCAGGAGCTGAAGGCGCTCGAGGCGCAGCATCCGGATCTCATCACGCCGGACTCGCCGACGCAGCGCGTGGGTGCGGCGCCCGTGAGCGAGCTCGAGGAAGTCGTGCACACGACGCCGATGCTCTCGCTCGAAAACGCGTTCGACGAAGAGGACGTGATCGCGTTCGATCGCCGCATCCGCGAACGGCTCGAAACGGAGCAGCCGATCGAATATGCCGCTGAGCCGAAGCTCGACGGCTTGGCGGTGAGCTTTCGCTACGAAAGAGGTCGTCTCGTGCTCGCTGCCACGAGAGGCGACGGTACGCGAGGAGAAAACGTGACGCACAACGTGCGCACGATCAAGGCGGTGCCCATCGAGCTTCGCGGTAAGCCGCCGGAGCTGCTCGAGGTGCGCGGCGAAGTCTTCATGCCGATCGCCGGCTTCAAGGCGATGAACGAGCGCGCGCTCGCGAAGGGGGAGCGGACGTTCGTCAATCCGCGCAACGCGGCGGCCGGCAGCTTGCGTCAGCTCGATCCACGTTTGGCCGCAACGCGTCCGTTCGACGTTTTCTTCTATGCCATCGGTGAGACGCGCGGCTGGACGCTGCCCGCTCGGCATACGGAGGCACTCGAGCAGTTGCGGGAATGGGGGCTGAAAATTTCGCCGCTCATACGCACCGTGCAGGGCGCCTCGGGTTGCCTGGAGTATTACAGCGATATGGCAGCACGGCGGGCAACGCTGCCGTACGAAATCGACGGCGTCGTCTATAAGGTTAACCGATACGTTCAGCAGCGCGAGCTCGGATACGTCGCACGTGCGCCACGCTGGGCCATCGCACACAAGTTTCCGGCGCACGAGGAGCACACGATCGTTCGGGGGGTGGAATTCCAGGTGGGTCGCACCGGTGCGCTCACGCCGGTTGCACGGCTCGAGCCGGTTTTCGTCGGCGGCGTAACGGTCAGCAATGCCACGCTACACAACATGGACGAGGTCCGACGCAAGGACGTGCGCATCGGCGACACCGTCGTCATTCGTCGCGCCGGCGATGTGATCCCGGAAGTCGTCAAGGTCATCGTCGACCGGCGTCCCAAGAATGCGAAAGTCGTCGAGTTGCCCGCGCACTGTCCTGTGTGCGGGGCGGATGTCGAGCGGGAAGAGGGCGAAGCAGTCGCCCGCTGTACGGGCGGATTGTTCTGCCCGGCGCAGCGCAAGGAATCGCTGCGGCATTTCGCGAGTCGCCGCGCGCTCGACATCGACGGGCTCGGCAGCAAGATCATCGATCAACTCGTCGAGCGCGGCATGGTGCAAAGCCCCGCCGATCTCTACGCGCTCACGGAGGAGCAGTTCGCTAGCCTCGAACGCATGGGAGAGAAATCGGCAGCGAACCTCGTTGCGTCCCTGGAGCGCAGCAAGAGCACGACACTCCCCAGATTCCTGTATGCGCTCGGCATTCGCGATGTCGGAGAAGCAACGGCTGCGGCGCTTGCCGAACACTTCGGCTCGCTCGAGTCGCTGCAAGAGGCGACCGAGGAAGAGATTCAACAGACGCCGGATGTCGGTCCCGTCGTCGCTGCCCATGTGCGGCATTTCTTCGATCAAGAGCACAACCGCGACGTCATCGCCGCGCTGCGCGCACATGGCGTTCACTGGCCGGCCATGAAGCGCAAACGTGCGAATGGCGAGGGCCCGCTCGCAGGAAAGACATTCGTGCTCACCGGCACGCTGGATGCAATGAGCCGAGACGAGGCGAGCGAGCGCATTGCCGCGCTCGGCGGCAAGGTCTCGGGAAGCGTCTCGAAGAAGACGTCGTACGTCGTCGTCGGCGCCGAACCAGGTTCGAAGCTCAAGAAGGCGCAGGAGCTCGGCGTCGAGCTTCTCGACGAGCAGGGCTTCTTGGCCCTGCTGCGTGACTCGTGATTCGCGGCTCGTAAGAGGCGGCCGCCGCCGCCCTCGCGCGCGCGAGTGTTCTTGCTAATCGCGAGTCACGAGTCACGGATCACGAGTCTTACGACTCGCGAATCACGACAAAGCGCTAGCTCTGGACATCGCCGAGGTTCTTCTCGATCTTTGCGCCTTGCCGCAGCTCGTCGAGATAGGCTTGCAGCTTCTTGCGCTGGACGAGCAGCTTCACTCGATCTTTCACGTCTTCGAACGGCGGCGGCGCCGAGGCGCGAGAGTCCTCCAGCTTGATGACGTGCCAGCCGAACTGGCTTTGGACCGGCTCGCTCGTGATCTCGCCGGGCTTCAGCGCTACGACCGCATCCGCGAACGGCTTGACCATGGAATCAGGTGTGAACCAGCCGAGATCGCCGCCGCTCTCGCTCGAGGAATCCTTCGAGTGCTTCTTCGCGAGCGCCGCGAAGTCCGCGCCTGCCTTGAGCTCCTGAGTGACTGTGTCCGCTGCGGCTTTGTCATCCACGAGGATGTGACGCGCGTGGTACTCCCGAGGCATCGCGGCAACTTGCTTGTCGTACTCTGGCTTCAGCTCCTCGTCGTTGACCGGATTATCCTCCAGATACTTCTGGAGCGCCGCATCGACGATCACGTTGATGCGCGCGAGCTCGAGCTGATCGCGGACGCTCGTCTGCTTCGTGAGGCCCTGCTTTTCGGCGGCATCCGCGGCCAGGTGCATGCCGATGTATTGGTCGAGTACTTCCGACTTCTGCTCTTCGGGAAGCTGCCGGCCCGATTGACGCTCGATCGTTTGAACGTAGAGATCGAACTCCGACTGCGAGATCGGCTTGCCGTTCACGGTGGCGACGGTCGGGCCTGCGGCTGCCGCCCGCGGGGCTTCGCTCTTGCTGCAGCCGGCGAGAATCAAAAGAGAAGCGAGGATCGACAGGGACAGGACACGAGTGGGCATGGAAGGCTCTGGATGATGTAAAGGAAGCAAAAGGGTTGATTGGGGAAGCGGCTCGGCGAGGAGTGTCAGCGGTTTTCGCCGGCCGCCTCTTCGAACGTGAG
>JAAYXG010000444.1 GCA_012516015.1 Lysobacteraceae bacterium
AAGAGCGAGCGCACGGGGAAGCCGTCGCCGACCCAGTGGCCGTGTGGGTTGCCGTAGCGGCCGAGGATTCTCTTCATCATGGCTTGGCCTAGTGAATCGTGATTCGTGACTGGTGATTCGCGGTTCGTAAGAGCGGCGCGACCTACACGCGTTGCGCGTGCTCGAGCGCGACATCCAATTCGCCTTCGTGGGCTCGAGGCAGCGACAGCACCACTTCGTGCTCTCGACCGTCCTCGATCAGCTCGATCGTCGTGCTCTGTTGCAGCACTCCGTCCAACGTCAGCGAGGCGGGCCGTGCTTCGTCGTGTTGCGTGACCGTGATGTGCCAGCTCGTCGCGCCCACTCTGTAGACGAGACTGAACGATGTCCATTCGGGCGGCAGGCACGGATCGAAATACAGTCGATTCGCGGAGCGGCGCAGGCCGAGCAGCGATTCGAGCGCAAGGCGCAGCATCCATCCCGCCGAGCCGGTGTACCAGGACCAGCCTCCGCGTCCTGTGTGGGGCGACACGGAGTAGACATCCGCCGTCACGACATACGGCTCGACTTTGTATCGCTCCGCGCTCTCGCTATCGAGCGCGTGTCCGATCGGCTGAATGATCCGCCAGAGCTCCCACGCACGTTTGCGGTCGCGCAGCGCGGCGAATGCCATGGTCGCCCAAACGGCCGCATGCGTATACTGCCCGCCGTTCTCGCGCACGCCCGGCACATAGCCGCGGATGTAGCCGGGATTGGGCTCCGACTTGTCGAACGGCGGATCGAGCAGCTTCACGAGCCCTTCGTCGCGCCGCACGAGACGCGCGTCCAGGGCTTCCATCCCCTGACGCGCGCGCTCGGGCGAGCCGACGCCCGACAGCACCGACCAGCTCTGCGCGATTGAATCGATCTGACACTCCGCGTTCTGCGCCGAACCGAGCGGCGTCCCATCGTCGAAGTACGCGCGACGCCACCAATCGCCGTCCCAGCCGTGTTGCTCGAGGTTGCGTGCGAGTTGCTCGCGTTCGCGTCGGCAACGCTCGGCGAACTTCACATCGCCGCGCGCTTGCGCGAGCGGCTCGAACTGGCGCAATACCTCGCACAGGAAAAAGCCCAGCCACACGCTCTCGCCGCGGCCCTCGAGACCGACCAAGTTCATGCCGTCGTTCCAGTCGCCGCCGCCCATGAGCGGTAAGCCGTGCTCGCCGAAGCGCAGCCCGTGCTCGATCGCGCGAACGGCATGTTGATAGAGCGATGCGGATTGCAGCGAAATCGCGGGCAGCTCGAAGCGCGATTCTTCGCCCGGCGGCACGGGCAGCCCTTCGATGAACGGCACGATTTCGTCCAGCACGCGCGTGTCGCCGGTGCTCTCGACGTAGCGGCATGTCGCGAACGGCAGCCACAGGTAATCGTCGGAGCAGTGCGTGCGGACGCCGCGTCCGCTCGGCGGATGCCACCAATGCTGCACGTCCCCTTCCACGAACTGACGCGCGGCGCTGCGGAGCAGGTGCTCGCGCAGGATCTGCGGCTTCGCATGTACGAGCGCCATGGCATCTTGCAGCTGATCGCGGAATCCGTACGCGCCGCTCGATTGGTAGTAGCCGCTGCGCGCCCAGTAGCGGCAGGCGAGCGTCTGATAGACGAGCCAACCGTTGACGAGCACGTCGAGCGCGGGCTCGGGCGTGCGCACCTGCACCGCGCCGAGCGTCTGCGACCAGAACTCCTCGACTGCCGCGAGCGCTTCATCGATGGCGCCCGGCATCGCGAAACGCCGCAACAATTCGCGCGCTTCGTCGATGTGCTCGCCGGCGCCGAGCCGAAACACGATATCGCGTTCCTCGCCGTCCTCGATTTCGAACGGCACCTGGATCGCGGCACAGGGGTCGAGCCCCGCGCCGACCTTGCCGGATAGACTGCCGCGCGCGAGCGCCGCGGGATTGCGAAGGCTGCGATGGCGTCCCAGGAATTCCGAGCGATCGGCCGTGACGCTGCGCTTCGGCTCCGCGCTATCGAAGAACGCGACGCGCTCGCCGAACTCGGAGTGATAGCGATTGCGCGCCAAGATCGCACCGCTCGCACGATCGATCTCGGTGACGACGTGCATTGCCGTCTGAGCGGGCTGATCGCCGAGCACCCACTCGACATAGCCGATCGCGGACAGTTGGCGCGTGCGGCCGGAGCGGTTGCGCACGCGCAGTCGCCAGAGCTTGACCGGCCGTTCGATGTCGACGAATACGGTCAGCTCGCTTTCGATGCCGTCCTCGATGCATTCGAACACGCTGTAGCCGAAGCCGTGGCGCGTGATGCTGCGCGCGGTACGGTCGATGCCGAGCGGTGCGCCGGTCGGCGACCAATGATGATTGCTCTCGTCATCGCGCAGGAAGATCGCTTCGCCCGTGTCATCGGTCAGCGGATCATTGCGCCAGGGCGTAAGACGCCAACTATGCGCATTCCCGAACCACGTGTACGCGCCGCCGATATCGGAGATCACGCTGCCGAAATGCGGATTGGCGAGCACGTTGCACCACGGCGCGGGTGTGGATCGATCGTCGCGCCGAACGATCACATATTCGCGACCGTCCGCGCTGAACCCGCCGAACCCGTTGAAGAATTGCAAATCGGTCGGTTCGCGGAGCTGCAGCGGTGCGACGGCAGCGGGCACCGCGGCGGGTACGATGCTCGTCGTTGTGGTCGGCGCACGGGACGCCGGTCCAGCGGACGCGCGAGTCGCGAGCAGCTGTTCGAGTTGGTCGGCGAGCGAGCCTTTGCGGTCGCTCAAGACGACACGCGCGACCGACTGCAGCAGCACGCGATCGTCGTGCGGCATGTGCTCGATGTGGCGCACGAAGACGCCGCCAGGACGCTCGACAGGATGGCCCGCCGGACCGCTGACGAGCCCGAGGATCTGTTCGTGGAGTTGCTGGCGGTAGACGTCGTGATCTTCGTTCCAGATCACGAGATCCACGGCGAGTCCTTTCAGTCGCCACCAGGCATGCGCTTGCAGCACTTGTCGCACCAGATCGAGATTCGCGATCGCGCCGATCCGCAGCAAGACGATCGGCAAGTCGCCGGAAATCGAATGTCCCCACAAGCCCGACTGCGTGCGTCGGTTCGCGAGCAGCACAGGCGCCTCCGCACGCAAGCGCGGATTCGCGTACAAGATCGCGCCGGCGAGTCGCGCATACAGTTGCGCATCCGCTTCGCTCGAATTGAGTTGACGCAGCACCACTTGGCCGTGCGTCCACGCCATGTCGAACACGCGGTCGGCGAGAGCCCGGTCTTTGTATCGCAGCGCGAGCGCGACACAGGCTTCGCGCGATTCGGCCACGCCGGTCACGATGTCGATCGTCGCCGTCTCTCCGGGTCCGAGGACAAACTCGGAGCGAGCCGCAGCGATCGGGTCGAGCACGGAACCGACACCGCCGTTCAGCGGGCCGCGCTGCTGCATGGCCGCTGGTGCGCTGATGCTGGCGCCGCGCCCGATGAAAGCGGCGCGGTCTGTTTCGTAGGAGATCTGCGCCGACTCGACTTCGCGCGCGACCATCAGATGGAACATCCACGGCGGCCGCTCGCTGCTCGTGCGCGGTCGTCGCGTGCAGAGGATCGCAGCGGGCCGTTCGAGCTGCTCGGTCTGGACGAACAACTTGCTGAACGCCGGATGGCTCGCGTCGGAGATCGGCGGTGCGAGCACGACTTCGGCATAGCTCGTCACATCGAGCTCGCGCGCGGTGCGCGCGAGATTCGTGATGCGCACGCGGCGCAGCTCGATATCGTCTTCCTGCGAGACGACGATCTCGGTATGCGTGTCGATGCCGGCGTCCTGCGAGTCGACGACATCGCGGCGATGAAACTCGACGCGCCCTTCCGTGAAGATGGCTTGCCCACGCTGCGGCGTCGCACCCGTCGGCTGATGCGCGATCGACCAGTAGCGACCGCTGCGCACGTCGCGGATGTAGCAAAAGCTGCCCCAGTGATCGCGCGTCGCATCCTCTTGCCATCGCGTCACTGCGAGGTCGAGCCAGCGGCTATAGCCGCCGCCGGCATGCGTGACCATGACGTGGTAGCGGCCGTTCGACAGTAGCTGCACCTCGGGCTGCGGCGTATCGACGTTCGTGATGATGCGCAACGGGCTCGGCACGCCATGGCGCGCGCGCACGAGCTTCGGTTCCTCGCTCGCCAGCGGCTCATCCCGTCGCGGCTGCGGCATGCGTTCCTGGAGGAGCAGCAACGACGCTTGCATTTCGGGATTCGATTCGAAACGCCGTTGCATCGGCTGGTCGCACAAACGCCAGAGGAGCGAGAGCAAGCTCATGCCCTGATGATGCGCCATGAAGGAACGCACGAGCGCCGAGCGCGTGTCGGGCGGCAGCCGCTCGGCGGTGTAGTCGATGGCCTCGTGAAAGCCGTAACGTCCGGCCGCACCTTCGCGGGCGAGCCGCTTCATGTTGGCGATCGCCGCGTGCGGCTCGATCATCAGCGCCATCACCGTGGCGTACGGCGCGATGACGAGATCTGCGGCCAAGCCGCGCTTCAAACCGAGCCCCGGCACGCCGAACGGTCGATACTGATAGTTGAATTCGGTGTCGAAGCCGTAGAAGCCCGACTCCGAGATGCCCCACGGCGTGTTGCGCTGACGTCCGTATTCGATCTGACGCGCGACGGCGGCTTCATAGGTCTGCGCGAGGAGCGATCCGCGATAGCTCGGCATTACGAGGATCGGCATCAGATACTCGAACATCGAGCCGCTCCAGGAGGCGAGCACGGGTTGCCCCGCCGCCGTGACCATGCTGCGCCCGAGCGAGAACCAGCTCTCGACCGGAATCTCGCCTTGCGCGATGGCGACGAAGAACCCGAGCCGCGCTTCGGAAGCGAGCAGATCGAAGCAACCTTCGTCGCGCTGGTGATCGTCCACGTTGTAGCCGATCGTGAGCAGCTTGCGAGACTCGTCGTAGAGGAAGCGGTAGTCCATGCGCGAGAGCGCGCGTGCTTGCTCGATCCGTCTTTCGATCTCGTTCAGTCGCTCTTTCGCACGTGCGCGCGCCGCTCCGTCGGCCGCCGCGCCGCCGACACCTTCGGCGAGTTGTCGCAGACTGGGAATCGCCACGTCGACGGCTGCGCCCGACGGCTGCTCGCACACCCATGGCGTGAGATACACGAGCTCATCGCGTGCGCGTCGGCACTGACGGATGAGCGCTTCGACCCAATAGGCGGCCTCCGCCGCGCCTGTCAGTGTCGCGGCTTTGTCGGTCGCGGGTTCGGCGATTTCTTGCGCGCCGATCGTGACGGGGCGGAGCGCTTCTGCGGATGCGGTGATGTCGTCGACGCAGCGCCACGCGGCGGCCAGCGTGCTCGGTCGCGACGTGCGCGCGCGTTGTAGTGCCGCGTCGAAGGCTTCGAGAGCCATCGCATCGCAGTGCTCATCGCCCGATTCGCGCAGCAGTTGCCGCGTGTCGGCGAGACCGTCGAACCAGCGTGCGTCGAAGATCGGCGCATCGACGAGCTCTTCCAGCCCGCCGGCGAGCGTGATCAGAAAGCCGGCGAGGTTGCCGCTGTCGACCGTGGAGACGTACGCCGGGCGCAGCGGCTCCAACGTGCGCGTGTGATACCAGTTGAAGAAGTGGCCGCGATAGCGACGCAAACGCTGCATCGTATCGAGGGTGTGGCCGCACCGTTCCAGCACTTCGCCGCTCAAGATGTAGCCGAAGTCGTACGCTGCGAGATTCGCGAGCAGTGCCATGCCGATGTTCGTGGGAGAAGTGCGCTGCGCCGTGCGCTCGACCGGATGCTCTTGGTGATTGTCGGGCGGCAGCCAATTGTCTTCGGGTCCCACGAACCGATCGAAGAACGCCCACGTGCGGCGCGCGAGCGCGCGCAGGTAGAGGGTGTCGTCGCGCTCCAGGTGAGTGACCGTTTCTCTGGGCGGCGAATCGACCCAACGAATGAATAGCGGCAGCGCGAGCCACGCGAGCATGATCGGCGTCGCCGCAATCAGCGCGCGATGCTCGATGATCAGCGCGATCGCAATTAGCGCCGCAACCGCCGGCGCGACCCACGGGCGTTGGAACGGCGCGATTCGCGCGCGACCGCGATCGAGGTCGCTCGATGGCGTCCACTCAAGTAGGTGGCGTTTGCTGATCGTCATGCGCCACAAGCTGCGCACGATCGCATCGAGCTGCCAGTACGCCGTGTGCGGAATGCTCGCGACACGGAAGCTGTACTCGAGCAAGCTGCGCCCGATGCTCGGCGCTTGCGGCGCGAGGTGCAGGCGCCAGCTCGTCTCGGGCGGTTTGCGTACGGCCGCGTGCATCCAAGCGGCGATGCGAGGTACGAGCGTGACCCCCAATATTGCGAGCGTCGCGACGACCGGACGACTCGAGAGCCACCATGCGGCGGGCATCAAGACGACCAGACTGACCGGGAGGAGGCTGCGGCGTAAGTTGTCGAACAGCTTCCAACGCGATAGCGCCGACAGCGGATTGCGTCACCAGCGCGCAGTCGATGAACCGGGGTCGCGCTTGCGCAGCCACGGCATGATCCACGGCAGGAGTTGCCAGTCGCCGCGCGTCCAGCGATGCCGTCGCCCCACGTCGGCGGCATACGTGGCGGGGTCATCCTCGTAGAGCGTCACGTCGCTCAGCAAACCGCTGCGCGTAAAGCAGCCTTCGAGCAGGTCGTGACTCAGGATGCGATTCTCGGGAAGCCGATCCGCGAGGACGCGCTCGAGCGCATCGACATCATAGATGCCTTTGCCGATGAACGAGCCTTCGCCGAATAGATCCTGATACACATCCGACACGGCGAGCGTGTAGGGATCGATGCCCGCAGGTGCGCCGAACAGCCACGCATATCGCGAGCGTGCTGCACCGTCCAGAGTCGCTTCCACGCGCGGCTGCAAGATGCCGTAACCCTCGACGACGAGCGGCGCGGCGCCTTCGCGCGCCGCGCCAAAGCGCGGCTGGTTGAGCGGGTGCGCCATCGTGGCGACCATTTCGCGCGCGGCGCCGTGCGGCAGCTGTGTGTCGGTGTCGAGCGTGATCACATAGCGGACGCCGCGCAGCAGACTCGCGTCGCCGACGATCAGCGAAAAGCGCTCGGCGGCGCCGGGTGCGCCGCGAATGAGCGCGTTCAACTCGGCGAGCTTGCCGCGTTTGCGCTCGCGGCCCATCCAAGCGCCTTCTTGTGGATTCCACAAACGTGGCCGATGTAGAAGAAGAAAGATGTCGGATGCGGAGCCGCCGGATGTCTCCGCCGCATATCGGGCGTTGATCTCCTCGATCCGTTCGCGCGCGAGCTCGAGAAGCTGCTCATCGCCCGGCATGTGCTCGCTGGGCGCGTCGCGAAAGTCGGTGAGCAGGGCAAAGTGCAGCGCGGGATCACGATTGCCCAGAAAGCGCACTTCCAAGGCTTCGAGCAGCGAGTCGAGCCCGGCCGCGCTGTCCAACATGGTGGGCACGACGACCAGCGTACGCTGCTGCAACGGAATGCCCGAGGAGAAATCCATCCGCGGCAGCCGCTTGGGTGCAACCACGACGGTGACGGCGAAGTTGACGAGCGCGACGGCGAATTGACTCGCGGCGATCAAGCACAAGACACCGAGCGCGATCTGCACGGCGAGCGGCGTCGTCGCGAAATCGCCGACGGCGAAAAGCACGAGTGCCACGCCGACACTCGAGAGCGCGATCGATCCCAAGTAAAGAGCGAGGGGCCCGCGCGCGAAGAAACCGCGCAAG
>JAAYXG010000043.1 GCA_012516015.1 Lysobacteraceae bacterium
ACCCGTGCACTCTGACACCATCTCCCTTCTTGCTGCACTCATCGCCGGGCTCGCCGCGAGTGCGCATTGCTTTGCGATGTGCGGCGGTATCGCGACGGCGCTCGGAATGCATGCGAAAAGCACCGCTCTTCCGCACTCCGCTACGGTGCGCTCGAGCGCATACGGCATCGCCACGCTCTATCAACTCGGACGCGTGAGCGGCTATTCGCTCGCCGGCGCGATTTGCGGATTCATCGGCGCTCAAGCCTCTGCGCTGTTCGATCTCTTGCGCCTCGGCGCGATTCTGCGAATCGCGAGCGGCGTGCTCATCGCACTGCTCGGCGCACGCCTGTTGTGGCAATGGAACGCGCTGCTTTGGATCGAACGGCTGGGCGCGAAATTCTGGATACGGCTGCGGCCGATCGTGCAGTTCGCGGGCTCGCGCACCGGGGTCGCGAAGCCGCTCGCCGTCGGATTGCTCTGGAGCCTGCTTCCGTGCGGGCTGGTCTACTCGATGCTCGTGTTCGCCGCGATGAGCGCAGACGCGGGTCGCGGCGCGCTCATCATGCTCGCATTCGGCATCGGGACGCTCCCGTCGATGCTGTCGACGAGCCTCTTAGCTGCGCGCGTACAGAGCTATATGTCGCGCCCGGCCGCCCGCATCGTGAGCGGCACGCTCATGCTGGCCTTCGGCGTGTGGATGATCTTCGCTGCGACAGGTATGGGTGCGGGGGCGCACGCGCATCATTGATGCGCTTCGCGCCGTGTAAGTGTGAAGTGTGAAGTGTAGGGGTCAGAGCCGCTCCGAGCTCTTACGTTACACGTTACACCCTACACCTCACTCGCGCTCAGCGCGGACGCGCTGCCGCCTCCATGATCTCATCGACTTCCACCGTCACCTTGTTGCGGTCGAGATCGACTTCGCCCCGAATTTCAACTTCGGTATCCATCGGGATGCGGTCGCGAGGGAAGTCGTCGTCGTCGAGCTCGATTTCGATCTCGCCGGTCTCGTCCGCGAATATGTAATCATCGCCTCGGAGGTGGCGCACGATGCGGCCCCGCAGCACGACATCCTGATCGTCCTGCCGCGATGCGAGGACTTCCTTCACCGTCGACACTTGCATCGCGGCGGCGGTTTGCAGCCGACCGTTCTCCGGGCGCGGCCCCTCCTGACCCGCCGGATCATCGTTTGCGATGGGCGGTTCGACTTGCCCCTGGGCCGCGAGGGCTCCTGATAGCCCGATGAGGAGTGCAGCAAGAAGTGCTCGGCGCATAGGTATTCCTTCGGCGATGCGGACTTGTGATGTCCTTAAACGACCACATATATGGGAAGTTCCTTATGGACCCGCATGGCGAAACGGGCGGAAGCCCTACACCCTTGACATGAGTCTTTCGTGGACTATCCTCGAACCCAACATGGCTCTTTTGTCTTTTGACCGCGGCCTGCATCACGCAGGAAACCTGATCCAGGGCATCCTCGCCCGAGCGTAGCGTTGTCGCCATGCGCTCGGGGGACCCGAGCACTGGCTTTTTTCTTTACTACAAACTTCGGCACGGTTCGCGTACATGCGCACTTTGAAGCGCCTACGCCCCCGCCGTTCGACCCGACGTCGATCGGCAGGCGTGTCGCTCTTACAGCGTCTAACTTCACTTTGGATCAAGAACATGACTATTCAAATTTCTCCCGACAAGATGCCCACTCGGCCGCGGATCGTGATCCCGGCGAGCGAACACGCTCGGCTGCTCGCGCTCGCCGATGCCGCCGAGAAGCGCACGCCTGCCGTCGCCGAATTTCTCGCCGACGAGCTCACCCGCGCGGACGTCGTGAAGGACGAAGAGTTCGATCCGAACATCGTTCGCATGGGCTCGCGGGTCACCTACGTCGATGAAGTCACCGGCCGTACGCGCACGATCACGCTCGTGTACCCCGACGCCGCGGACATCGATCAGAACCGCATTTCGATTCTGACGCCGATCGGTGCCGCATTGATCGGGCTCAGCCCGGGCCAATCGATCACTTGGCCGCTCCCGGACGGGCGCGTCGGATCGCTGAAAGTCGTCGAGGTCTCGAACGACCAGGAGTGACACGAAGAAGCGGCCGCGCGAGAGCGCGCGTCGCACAAAGGGCGTGGGACTTAGGCAGGAGATGAGCCCACCCTTTCGCGATGCGCGCGATCATCTGTGCTTCCAAACTTCCTCGTCCGAATCCGACCCGAGCCCCAGGCCCTTCTGCTCCGTTCTGACCCAAGCCCCAGGCCGCACGCCCTTCTGCTCCGTTCCGACCCAAGCCCCAGGCCCCAAGCCCCACGCCCCGCTTGACACAGGTCAATGCGAGATCCGACTCGCCGGGGCCACACTGGAGTCATGAACACGATCCCACCATTCGATACGGAGCTGCTGCGCCGGTACGACGTGCCGGGACCGCGCTACACCTCCTATCCAACTGCACCCCAGTTCGACACATCGTTCGGCGAAGCCGAGTTTCGCGAGCACGCACGACGATCGAACGCGGATCCGATTCCGCGACGGCTCTCGCTCTACCTGCACATCCCGTATTGCTTCAGCCCCTGCTTCTATTGCGGCTGCACACGCATCATCACGCGCGACTTCGGACGCAGCGGTCCCTATCTCGAGCGGCTGCTGCGCGAAGCGGAGGAAGTCTCGCGGCTCTTCGATCGCGACCGCGAAGTGATTCAACTGCACCTCGGCGGCGGCACACCGAACTTCTTGCGCCCGGCTCAGATCGCCGACTTGATCGACGGCCTCGGGCGGCAGTTTCACTTCAGCCGCTCGGCGCTGCGCGATTTCTCGATCGAGATCGATCCCCGTCTGATCCAACCGGGCGATATCGCCGCGTACGCCGAGGTCGGGCTCAATCGGGCGAGCCTCGGTGTGCAGGACTTCGATCCTGCGGTTCAGCAAGCGGTCAACCGTATTCAAAGCGTGGAGCAGACGCTCGCGACGATCGAGGATTGTCGGCGCGCCGGCTTCCGCTCGATCAACGTCGATCTCATCTACGGCCTGCCGAAGCAAACGCTCGAAGGATTCGCGAAGACGCTCGACACGGTGCTCGCGGCGCGCCCCGATCGCCTCGCCGTGTACGGCTACGCGCACTTGCCCGACCTATTCAAAGCGCAAAGGCAAATCGTCGCGGACGATCTGCCCGACCCCGAAACGAAGTTGAAGCTTCTCGGCCTTGCGATCGAGAAGCTCTCCGCGGCGGGCTACCGCTACATCGGCATGGATCACTTCGCGCTGCCGGAAGACGATCTCGCGCGCGCACAGGAGGCGGGCGACCTACATCGCAATTTCATGGGCTACACGACGCACGCCGACTGCGACCTCGTCGGGCTCGGCATGAGCGCGATCAGTCATGTCGGCGACAGCTTCAGTCAGAACGCGCGCGATCTGCCGAGCTGGGAGAACGCGCTCGACCAAGGGAAGCTCCCCACGTGGCGCGGCATGACGCTCGATCGCGACGACGTGCTGCGCGGCGAGATCATTCAGCAATTGATGTGCCAAGGCGAAATCGACATCGCGACGATCGAGGATCGCTACGAAATCGAGTTCGAGAGCTACTTCGAGGACAGCCTGCGCAAGCTCCCGAAGCTCGTGGCCGACGGCCTTGCGCGGGTCGAGCCTACGCGGATCGTCGCGACTTCTCGCGGGCGCCTCCTCCTGCGTATGATTGCAATGTGCTTCGACCGTTACCTGACCCAAGCCGCCGATGCGCGCGCCAATCGACCCCGCTATTCCCGCGTGATCTAGCGCATTGCGCCCGTGCGCGCGGCTTGGAGGCGCGCGCATGAAGAATCCCCCGAAACGGCCGAACCCGATCGCCGATGACGGCGATGAGTTCCGCTTCTGCAGCACGTGCGCATTCTCCGCTGCCTGCTTGGAGAGCGGCTACGGCAAGCCGGAGCTGCGCGAGCTGCACGTGCTCGTCGAGCACATCGGACCCTTCAAAGAGGGCGAACACATCTTTCGCGAAGGCGATGAGTTCAACGCGATCGCCGCCGTACGCGGCGGTACCGTGAAGACTTATGTGAATGACGCCGAGGGTCGCGAGCAAGTCCAGGGGTTCTTCCTGCCGGGCGAGGTCATCGGCTTGAGCGCGATTTCGCAAGGGCGCTACCCGTGCAATGCCGTCGCGCTCGACACGGTGATCCTGTGCAACTTTTCCTTTCCGACGATAGCCGCGCTCGCGGCGCGCTTACCGGGCCTGCAAGCACAACTCTTTCGCCTGTTGAGCCAGGACATCGGCAAGGCGGCGCTGCTCGCAGGCAATTACTCCGCCGATGAACGCATGGCCGCGTTCCTGATCTCCCTGTCTCGCCGCTACGCGGCGCGCGGTTTCTCGCCGACCCGCTTTCAGCTCACGATGACGCGCACCGACATCGCGAACTATCTGCGTCTCGCGGCGGAAAGCGTGAGCCGAGTATTCCGACGCTTCCAAGACGACAAGCTCATCCGCGTCGACCGGCGCGATATCGAGCTGCTCGACGTGAAGCGGCTCGAAGTGCTCGCGCGCAGCGTGCTGAGGGAATAGGCCGGGCGACGCTGCGTCCGTCGCCTGGAGAGCTCGCGCTAGCGAGCTGGCACTGGAAAGCTGGCGCTAGCTTTCGGGGCGAGGGACGCAGCCGCTTCCAGCGGCAGCTTCACGGAACTTCTGGAGCGACTGACCATCTAATGGCTCGTCTGGATGCGGGTGCCAGGCCACACACTTTTCAGTGTAGGCGCGCTCGCACTCGCGTGGTTCGTTTTCCGACTCTCTCGGTCCCTCAAACGGGTCCCGAGACAGTTTCCGCCTGCCGCGCAGGCGAACGAACTCTGATCGCTCGAAAATTCTCCTCAGCGATCATTTCGAAGGGCGGCCCAGGCCGCCCTTCTTTTTTCCTACGCGCGCCCACGCCTTCTGGTCGCAACGCGGGCTTCCCCATCCCTGTAGGTCGGAATTTATTCCGACGCGAAACTGTCGGGATAAATCCCGACCTCAAGCCGGCTGACGCAGGTCAAGGCACGGCGGCGCGCCAATCAAGCATAGTGGCGCCATGACCGCCACGCTCGCTCATGCCTCGTTTGCGCCGCTTCGCATCCTCGCGGCGGCGCCTCACCGCCTCATGTTTTTCATCGGCGCGGCGAACGTGCTGCTCGCCATGGCATGGTGGATGGTGTGGCTCGCGGATGCACGTTGGCAGCTCTTCGGTTTCGGGCAACCGGACATTCCCGCCGGCTGGCTGCACGCAACGGTGATGCAGTATCAAGTGCTGCCGTCGTTCATGTTCGGTTTTCTGCTCACCGTGTTTCCGCGCTGGATGAATCAACCCGCGTTGACGCGAGCGCATTACGTGCCTGTCGGCATCGGGTTATTCGGCGGCCAAGCCTTGACGCTCATCGGCATCGGTGCGGGATTGCCGTTCCTGCAGGCGGGCGCGCTGCTCACGATCGCGGGATGGATCGTCGGCATGGCGCTCCTCGTGCGCGTGCTCGCACGCGACGGCGGACAGACCTGGCATGCGACGAGCTGCGTCTTCGCGCTCGGTTTCGGTTTGCTCGGACTCGTGATGTACGCCGCGTTCCTCTACCGATTCGATGCGCGCGTAATGTTCGTCTCGATGAAGACGGGCGGCTTGGCGCTACTCCTACCGATCTATTTCACAGTCTGTCATCGCATGGTGCCGTTCTTCACGAGCTGCGTGATCAAGCCGTATCGCGTCTATCGCCCGATGTGGGCGCTAGCCGCGCTTTGGGCACTGACGCTCGTGCACCTCTGGCTCGAGCTTCGGCACGCGTACGCATGGTCCTGGATCGTCGATCTGCCGCTGATGGCTCTCGGGGCCTGGCTCCTTTGGAACTGGCTCCCTCGCGGGGGTCGAAGCCCCGCGCTGTTGAAGGTGCTCTTCGTCGGCTTCGCCTGGTTTCCGATTGCATTCGGGATGTATGCGCTCCAGAGTATTTGGTTTGCTGCGACGAGCGAGTTCATTCTCGGTCGCGGACCGGCGCATGCATTGTTCGTCGGCTTCTTCGGCAGCCTGCTCGTCGCGATGGTGACGCGCGTGACGCAAGGACACTCCGGCCGACCGCTCGTCCTCGGCCCCGTCGCGGGCTTCGCGTTCGTCATCGTGCAGATCGTCGCGACCACGCGCGTGCTCGCGGAGATCGCACCGGACGCGCTCGCTTGGCAAGCCGCCGCCGCGATCGGCTGGGTCGGGGCCTTTGCGCCCTGGGTGCTGCGGTCGACTTGGATTTACTTGACGCCACGGCGAGATGGCGCGCCGGGCTGATACGCAAGTGTTGGTTGACGGTTGACAGTTGACGGCGAGAAGGAGAGCGCCCCTCTGACTGTCAAGCGTCAACCTGCCATGTAGGTCGGCCCGCGAGATGCTCCATGCAACGCGGGCCTTCCTACATCCATGTAGGTCGGAATTTATTTCGGCGCAGGCTTGGTCGGGATAAATCCCGACCTACAATGCGACATGATCCACTTCTATCCGCAGATCAAACTCGTCCACGTCGTAGCGGTGCTTGCGAGCGGAGGACTGTTCTTCGTGCGCGGTCTCGCGCTGCACCTCGGCCAGAAGTGGCCGATGACGGCGCCGGTGCGTTACTTGAGCTACACGATCGACACGGTACTGCTCGCCGCCGCGCTCGTACTGACAGCGATTCTGCACCAGTATCCGTTCGTCCGTAGCTGGCTCACGGTGAAAGTCGTGCTGCTCGTCGTCTACATCGCACTCGGCACGTTCGCGCTGAAGCGCGGACAGACGCTGCGAGCGCGCGTGATCTGCTGGCTCGCCGCGCTCGCGGTGTACGCGTTCATCATTTCGGTCGCGAGAGCACATCACCCCGCGGGAGCGCTGCTCCCATTCGCTTGAGGGCTTGGGGCGTACGGCGAAAGGGCTCGGGGCGTGGGGCGTGGGGCTTGGGCCAGAGATAAGAGCAGAGCCAGGAGAACCACAAAGATCACAAAGAAGCACAGCAAGGAAAAGAGAAGAAGCTCGTTTTTTTGCTATGTGTTCTTTGTGTTCTTTGTGGTTGCCCTCGTTCATTTCCGCCACCTCTCTGGCCCAAGCCCCAAGCCCCACGCCCCGAGCCCTTAACTCTTACGTAGATCCCCTGCATCGACCCGCCCGGCGCGATTGACCTGCGTCAGGGTTCAACACTTCGCCCCTGTTTAACCTGGCATCAGTAGCCAGTACGGCGCTTTTCGATGCGAGGACATCCATGAAACGAGCACTCGTGCTTCTCACTTGCTGCGCGGCATTGGCGATGAATGCCTGCACGAACGACGCACCGATCTCGACGGCGCACGCGATTACGTCATACACCGGCGGATCGCGTAATGGCGATTTCGGGCCACCGCAGGGCGAGCCGATCAAAGCCGTTCTCACGAGCCCGCCGCACGTGCCGCCCCCGACGAATCGCGACTATCCCGCGAAGGTCATCGTCGAGCTCGAAGTCGTCGAGCTCGACATGGAAATCGCCGAGGGCGTGACGTACACGTTCTGGACGTTCGGCGGCACGGTGCCCGGGAGCTTCATTCGAGTACGGCAAGGCGACACGGTCGAGTTTCATCTCAAGAATCATCCGACGAGCAAGATGCCGCACAACATCGACCTGCACGGCGTGACCGGGCCCGGCGGCGGCGCGGCGTCGAGCTTCACAGCACCTGGCCATCGCACGCAGTTCACGTTCAAGGCGCTGAACCAAGGCCTGTATGTCTATCACTGCGCGACCGCGCCGGTCGGCATGCACGTGGCGAACGGCATGTACGGCTTGATTCTCGTCGAGCCGCCGGAAGGCTTATCGCCCGTCGATCATGAGTTCTACGTGATGCAGGGCGACTTCTACACCGTCGGCAAGTATCGCGAGAAGGGCTACCAGCCGTTCGATATGCAGAAGGCGATCGATGAGAACCCCACCTACGTGCTGTTCAACGGCTCCGAAACCGCACTCACCGGACCGAACGCGTTGAAGGCGAAAACGAATCAGACCGTGCGCATGTTTGTCGGCAACGGCGGCCCGAATCTCGTTTCGAGCTTCCACCTGATCGGCGAGATCTTCGATAAAGTGCAGTACGAAGGCGGCACGCATTACCAGGAGAACGTGCAAACGACGCTCATCCCTGCCGGCGGTGCGGTCACGGTCGAGTTCCACACCGAAGTGCCGGGCAACTACGTGCTCGTCGATCACTCGATCTTCCGGGCGTTCAACAAGGGAGCGCTCGCAATTCTCGAGGTCACGGGCG
>JAAYXG010000445.1 GCA_012516015.1 Lysobacteraceae bacterium
CGTGAAGAATCCTTGCGCGAGCGATTCGATGAGCACGAGATGGCCGTTGAGCGCGAGGAACGTGAGCGTCACGAGCAACATATAGAGTTGCCCCAACACAGGCGTGCTCGCGCCCCGCATCGGATCGACGTTAAAGGCGAAGCTCAAACCCATCGTGTTCGATAGGAGCTGCCCGCCCATCGCAAGCGCATCGAAGATGATCTGCAACGCAAAGCCGGTCGCCACACCGATGATCACCTGATGGAACGTGACGACGAGGCCGGCCGCGGAGAACGTGGGCACATCCGGCGGCGGCAGCAGCGGCGCTACAATCAGCGTCACCGCCGCGGCGAACAGCAACCGCACCCGAGCGGGAACGAATTGCGCACCGAAAACCGGCACGACCATGAAACATGCTCCGATCCGCACGAACGGCCACAGATACTGTGCAAGCCAGTGCTCGAGCTGACCGGTCGTGATCGTAATCATGGCGAATGGCGCACGGAGAACGGCGGACGGTGAAAAGAACACCGCGAGCGCGCGACTTCTGGACTGCTGAGCATTCCACTTACTGTCCGCGGTCCGCAGTCGGCGATTCACCCCGATGAGCGCGGCTCATCCGATGAGCCCCGGAACGCTCTCGAACAAATCCCGCGTGTAGCTCACGATCACCTTGAGCATCCACGGTCCTGCGACGACGAGCGCAACGGCCATGCCGACCAGCTTCGGAATGAAGGAAAGGGTCATCTCGTTGATTTGCGTCGCCGCCTGAAACACGCCGACGAGCAACCCGACGAGCAGCGCCGTAAGCAGCAAGGGTGCCGCAAGCAGTATGGTCGTCTCGAGGGCGCGCTGGCCGATGGTCATGATGAGATCGGGAGTCATGGTGCCTCGAAGTGCTACGTATAGAAGCTCGCAGCGAGCGTTCCCATGATCAGTCCCCAGCCGTCGACGAGGACGAAGAGCATGAGCTTGAACGGAAGGGAGATGAGCACGGGCGAGAGCATCATCATACCCATCGACATCAGCACGCTCGCGACGACGAGATCGATGATGACGAACGGAATGAAGATCAAGAAGCCGATCTGAAATGCCGACTTGAGCTCGCTGGTCGCGAACGCCGGAACGAGAATTCTGAGCGGCACGTCTTCCGGTCTCTCGAAGCCCTGCCCGCCCGAAATGCGCACGAACGTTGCGATGTCGCTCTCGCGCGTTTGATTCAGCATGAACCGCTTCAGAGGTTCAGCGCCGTTCTCGAGAGCGGTCGTCGCATCGATCGTTCCCGCCATGTACGGCTGCACTGCTTCCGTGTTGATTTGATCGACGACCGGACCCATCACGAACAGCGTCAGGAACAGCGACAGACCGATGAGTATTTGGTTCGGCGGCGCCTGGCCCGCACCGAGCGCCTGCCGCAGAATGGCGAGCACGATCACGATGCGAGTGAACGACGTCATCATGAGCACGATGCCCGGCAGCAGCGTCACTGCCGTCATCAAGATCAGGATCTGCAGCGTGAGCGAGTATTGCTGCCCGCCGTTCGGGTCCGTCGTCACCGATACGGCCGGAATTCCGGCCGCCGACGCCAAGGACGGCGCGAGCAGGCAGACACCGCACACCACCGCAAGCGCGCTCAACCAGCGGCGCGAGCGGCTCATAGTCCGAGACTCCGCTTGAGAATCGCCTTGAACTGCAGATGCGGCGGCACTTGCGCGGCGCTTCCGGGCGCTTGCCGCGCACTTTCTTGTCCGAGAACCGACGTGCGCGACGGTATTGCGATCGGCTCGGAAAGCACATGCAACGTGTTCACGCTCCCCGACGCGACGCCGAGCAAGAGTTGTTGCTTACCGACTTGCACGAGCACCGCTCGCTCCTTCGGACCCAGCGCCACGTCGGCAATCACCTCGATCGCGCCCGGCGCGAGCCGCCCGAATCCCTTGAGACGACGCACCGCCCACGCCGCGGCAAACACGGCGGCCAACACGAGCAGCAGCGAGAGCGTCACTTGCACGAGCCCAGCCGTAGGTGAGGTTGCAACGGGCTCCGCGGCGCGCAGCGCCGCGAACGGTTCGGCTGCAAACGCCAGCGGAGCGGTCAGACAGACGAGGACACCGACATATGCACGTCGGAGCGCCTGCGATCCCCTTCGAACTGTCGTTCTCGCCTTCATCGAGCCCATCACTTCAGCTTCTTGATCCGCTCCGCCGGGCTGATCACGTCCGTGAGTCGAATGCCGAACTTGTCGTTGACGACGACGACTTCGCCGTGCGCAACGAGCGTGCCGTTCACGAACACGTCCAGCGGCTCGCCGGCAGCGCGATCGAGCTCGACGACCGAGCCTTGGTTGAGCTGCAGCAGATTGCGAATCGGAATTCGCGTGCGCCCCACCTCCATCGACAGCGTGACCGGAACGTCGAGGATCACCTCGAGATTCACATCGCGCACGGAGTCGGAGGGTCCCTGGTCTTGAAGATCGCTGAACTCCGCAGCGCGTGCAGTGCTCTCGTTCGTTTTCGCGTTCATGGTGAGTCCAAGTGAAATGAAATTGTCTAGATCAGATCTTGCCCGTCAGCAGTTTGTCGAGAAGCTTCGGCTTGTGGCGCGCCACGCGCTCTTCGATCTGCACGGCTTGCTGACCGTGCGAGACACCGAACGTGCCGCGAAAGATCGGCACATCTTCCGCGTACAGCGTCGCCCGGCCATTGAAGTCGACCGGAATGATGTCTCCCGGCTTGAGGTCGATGAGCTGCTGCATGGTGACGCGTCCGCGGCCGAGCACCGTCGAAAGTTCCACCTCGGCATCCTCGATTTCGTCCTTGAGCGCCTGCAGCCAGCGCTCGTCGTGCTCGACCCGATCGCTCGCGACACCCGCGTCCAGCAACTCACGAAGCGGCTCGAACATCGCGTACGGCATCGTGATATGAAGATCCCCGCCGCCGCCGTCGAGCTCGATGTGAAAGCTCGTCACGACCACGATCTCGGTCGGGCTCACGATGTTTGCGAAGTGCGGGTTGATCTCCGAGTTGATGTATTCGATGTCGAGACGCGCGACCGTCGACCAGGCTTCTTTCGCGTCCGCGAAGATGTGCTTCAACAGGAGATTGATGACGCGCGTCTCGGTTACGGTGAACTCGCGTCCCTCGATCTTCGCGAAGCGCCCGTTGCCGCCGAAGAAATTGTCGACGACGGTAAAGACGAGCTTCGGATCGAGCACGACGAGCGCCGTACCGCGAAGCGGCAGAATTCGCACGAGATTCAAACTGGTCGGGACGTGCAGTCCCTGCACGTACTCGCTGAACTTGAGCATCTTGATCGGCGCGACCGCGACTTCCGGCCCGCGGCGCAGCATATTGAAGAGGCTCGTGCGAAAGAGGCGCGCGAAGCGCTCGTTGATCATCTCGAGCGTGGGCATGCGCCCGCGCACGATTCGAACTTGATTCGCGAAATCGTAGGGACGCACCTCGCCCGGAGCCGCTTCAGGCTCGGTGTTGACGGCTCCGCTATCGACGCCGTGCAGGAGGGCGTCGATTTCGTCTTGGCTCAATACGTCGTTTGGACTCATAGCTATCGGGTGACGAGGGAGGGGTAAGGACCCCGCCTGTTACTGCATTACGAAAGAGGTGAAGTACACCTGCTCCACGTTCGAGCCCTTCCCGCCTTCAGCATCGATGACGTTCGTGACGACTTCGAGCGCCTCCAGGCGAAGCTGCTCCTTGCCCTCGCGCGTGCTGATCGTGTCGTAGGTCTGGTTGCTGAGCAGCAGGAGCAGATCGTTCCGGATCACCGGATCGTGCTGTTTGATGAGATCCGCGGTCACCGGATCGCGCGTCATGGCCTGCAGCGTCACTTGCAGGAAGCGCGTCATACCGCGCGCCTCGAAGTTCACGACGAAAGGCGGATCGAACTCGATGTAGATCGCGGGGCCTCGCGCCTTCTTGCCTCTCGCTGACGCGGCCTGACCGCCATCCTCCGCTACGACATCTGCATTGGAATGCGCGGTGAACCAGTACACGCCGCCGCCCGCGCCGGCAGCGGCGAGCAGCGCGACGAGCATCGTGACGACGAGCTTCGATCCTCCAGACGCCGATCGAGATTCATCGCCAATGGTCGACTCGGTCATTCGAAACATCCTCGAGAACAAATTTCCTCGACCTTATTCAGCAAGGCGCGTGCCAGCATGCATGGAACGCGCGTAAGTGTTTATGAAGCAAGGAAAATGCTGGAAATTTCGAGTGTGAGATAGAACACACTCGACATGACGCGACAGAAAGTTGGCGGCGCGAGTGTGACGCGCGTCAGATGGCGACGGCACGAAGCACGGCGTCACGAAGTGATCAAGTCGACGGAGCGCGCAAGTTGCTCTCGTTCCTTTCTTCTTTCTTTTCTTCTTCCAACTCGGAACCGGAAGGCACCGAGGGTCTGACGGTCGGCACGTGTTTCGGGAGCATCGAAAACAGGACGTTTTCGTTGCAGGCCTACATGGATGTATTCACGGCCGGTCCCGAAACACGTGCCGACCGTCAGACCCGCTGGCCGAGTCTGGCACTACCCACGATCTCTCGCAGATGGATCAAGACGCCAGAAGCAACCGGCGGCCGACACGCGCGCGCGGGAATCAGGCACCCGCTCTCTACGGCTTGCTGATCGCGCGAAGCACGTGCGCACGCACGGACATCCGCCCTTGCTCGTCCCATTCGAACAGCGGTTCGTTCGCAAGCGTCGCCGGCCAGAGCACGCGACTGGAGTCCGTCACGGCCCGATCGAGCCCGAGCACTAACGCGGCACCGCAATGAACAGCGAGCCGTTGGAGACTTTGCTCCATCCCGCTTGCTCGTATCGGTGCCTGAAACCAGACACCCGAAGCGTCGATCAGGATCGCGAGGCAATGCGCGTCTTCGAGCGACCCCGAACGGACTTCGCCGATCGCGCGAATCTGCGCGAGCGGCACGCGCCAGTGCGCATCCTGCGGCCCGAAGAATGCGACACTCTCCTCGTCCACGACAATCGACGCGGCGTGACAGACGCTCATGGGCTGGATTGTACCTGTCGGGAGACACGACCCAAGCGCATCCCCTTATCGAGTTGACGGTGACGCAAGAAGAGGCGACTCAAGTCGCCATTCTGGCTGTCGACTGTCAACTAGGCGCTCAAGTAAGCGCCGCTAAGCGTATGCGTCTACGAGACCCACGCTCACGCGCACGGGTGCTGCTGTCGCATGCTCTTCCGCATGACCCTCGGTCCCGTGCGACCGTCGGCCGTGTGCGAGCTCTGGCTGCTCGCGCGGCGCTTCATGGAACACGCCCGCGTCCGCGAGCGACATGCCTTGTGCCTCGAACATCTCGCGCAGCCGCGGCAGCGCATGTTCGATCGCTGCGCGCGTATCGGCATGCGCGGCGCCGAACCAGACCGACGCTTGATCGTCGCGAATCGAGATCCTCACCTCGAGCGGCCCCAGATGCTCCGGAGACAGCCGCAAGGATGCGGCGTGTCGTCCCTGCTCAGTCATGGTCGTCAGGCGCGTACCGAGCTCGTCTGCCCATTGAGCATTCCCGACGGGCGCTTGAATGGGCCGC
>JAAYXG010000446.1 GCA_012516015.1 Lysobacteraceae bacterium
GCTCGCGGGTGACGGCGTGCACGTCAATGTTTCGGGGGCGGGGATCGCGGCGGCGGCTCCGCGTCGCGAGGAAGCGCAGAAGTTCCTCGAATGGCTCACGCAACCCGAAGCGCAGTCGATGTTCGCGGATGCCAACCTCGAATATCCCGCGAATCCCAACGTAGCGCCGGATCCCCTCGTCGCCTCCTGGGGAACGTTCCGCGCGAGCTCATTGAATGTCGCGAAAGCGGGTGAGCTGCAGCCGCTTGCGGTTCGACTGATGGACCGTGCAGGGTTCCGCTGACGCCGTACCATGTCGGCTGTCGCTGTCGAGCTGGAAGGCCCACGTTCACGAGGAGTCAGGAATAGCCGCAGTTTTTTGCTCCTCCTGCTGCTGTGTCTGCCGGCGCTCGTGCCATTGTTCGTCGTACTGACGGCGGTGTTCACGCCTGAAGTGGAGATCTGGTCTCATCTGGCTCGATACGTGTTGCCGGTCGTGACGACGAACACGCTCGTGCTCGTCGTCGGCGTTTCCGTCGGCGCGGCACTGCTCGGGACTTCGCTCGCCTGGCTCACGTCCACGTGCGAGTTTCCCGGTCGGCGGATTTTCGAGTGGGCGCTCTTGCTGCCGCTCGCGATGCCCGGTTACGTGCTCGCTTTCATCGCAGTGGGCTTTCTCGATTTCACGGGGCCGCTGCAGACGTGGCTGCGAGGAGCGTTCGGCTCATCGAGTTGGTTTCCGTCGATTCGTTCGACCGGCGGCGTGATTCTCGTGCTGACGTTTTCCTTGTATCCGTATGTTTATTTGCTCGCCCGCGGCGCCTTTCTCACGCAAGGCCGAAGAGCACAGGAGGCGGCGCGCACGCTTGGTATGACGCCGATGCGAGCACTTTGGCGCGTCGTTCTCCCGATGGCGCGGCCGTGGATCGTCGCAGGCACCGCGCTCGTGGCGATGGAAACACTCGCCGATTTCGGGACGGTCGCCGTGTTCAACTACGACACTTTTACGACCGCGATCTATCGGGCTTGGTTCGGCATGTTCTCGGTCAACGCGGCGCTCGAGCTCGCGGCCGTGCTGCTCGTATTCGTATTCATTGCGTTCGCGCTCGAGCGTCGCTCGCGCGCGAACTTGCGTTTCGCGACGGCGCGCGACCTGAGCAGGCAGGCCGTGCGCATCGAGCTGCGAGGCGTACGGGCGGTCGTGGCCTCGCTGTGCGCGGCGCTCGTGCTCGGTCTCGGCTTCGTGCTCCCGGTCTTGCAGCTCGTCGTGTGGGCGTTCGCTCGCGCCGCGAGCGATCTGGATGCGCGCTATTTCGAATTCATCCTGCACAGTGTCCTGCTCGCGGGCTCCGCTGCGATCATCATTACGGGCGCGAGCTTGCTGGTGGCGTACCTCGAACGACAGTACGGGTCGACGCCCGTCCGAGCGCTCGTGCGGATATCGACCATGGGCTACGCCGTTCCGGGCACTGTGCTCGCGGTCGGCATCCTCGTCCCGATCATCGGTCTCAACAACGTCCTGCAGCACGGCTTGTCGACGTGGCTTGGGGATGCGGCGCCCTCCTTGCTGCTACAGGGAACGCTCGCGACGGTGCTGCTCGCGTACTTTGCGCGGTTCTTGGCGGTCGGATTCAATCCCATCGAAAGCGGCCTCAGTCGAATCACTGCGACGATCGACGAAGCGGCGATCACGCTAGGCGCGGCCGGTACGGCGCTCTTGCGGCGTGTGCACGTGCCGCTCCTGCGCACGAGCCTGATGACGGCAGCGATTCTCGTGTTCGTCGACGTGATGAAAGAGATGCCCATCACGCTCATCGCACGCCCATTCGGCTGGGATACCCTTGCCGTACGCGTGTTCGAGATGACATCGGAAGGGGAGTGGGAGCGGGCGGCCCTGCCGGCGCTCGCCATCGTCCTCGTCGGATTGATCCCCGCGGCGATGCTGACTCGTCGAGGTGAGCATGTGGCTTGAGCTGATCGATGTCGCTCGCACGTTCGGCACCCGCGCTGCGGTGAACGGCCTTTCGTTTCAGCTCGAGCGCGGTGCGATCGGTTGCCTTCTCGGTCCGAGCGGATGCGGCAAGACGACGGCCCTTCGATGTATCGCAGGGTTCGAATCGATCGATGCCGGAACGATTCGGGCGCAGGGCACGGTGCTTGCGCAACCCGGCAGGTCCCTGCCGCCGGAGCGGCGCCACATCGGTATGGTGTTTCAGGATCTGGCGCTGTTCCCGCATCTCACGGTTCAGGAAAACGTCGCCTTCGGCCTGACGCGTCTTTCGCGCGATGAGCGTGCGCGTCGAGTCGGCGAGCTGTTGGAGGTCGTGGGCTTGTCGGATCGCCGCACGCAGTACCCGCACCAGCTCTCCGGAGGGGAACAGCAGCGCGTGGCGTTGGCGAGAGCACTCGCGCCGAAGCCGGACATCGTCTTGCTCGACGAACCGTTCTCGAGCCTCGATATCGAGCTACGCGAGCGGCTGAGCGTCGAAGTGCGCTCGGTCCTGAAACAGCTCGGTGCCACGGCGCTGCTCGTGACTCACGATCAACAGGAAGCATTCACGGTGGCCGATGTCGTCGGCGTCATGCGCGACGGCAAGCTCGAGCAATGGGCCACTCCTTACGATCTCTACCATCGGCCGGCGACGCGCTTCGTTGCGGATTTCATCGGCCAAGGCGTCTTTCTGCTCGGAGACGTCGTCAGCCCGAACGCAGTGCAGACGGAGGTGGGCGTCGTGCATATGAATGGCGCGGGCGAGATGCGGCCCGGACAACGGGTGGATCTGTTGTTGCGCCCCGATGACGTTCTGCACGACGACGCGAGCTCGCTCACTGCGGAGGTCTGCGCGCGTGCGTTTCGAGGCGCCGAGTTCCTGTATACGCTCAAGCTTCCGAGCGGCGCACGTCTCCTTTCTCTCGTGCCGAGCCATCACGATCACGCCATCGGCGAGCACATCGGCATTCGCATCGAGCCGGATCACGTCGTGGCGTTCGAGAGAGAGGAGTGACGTGGTGACGTCGTCAGCGTAGTGCCGCGGCGTTGCGCTTCATCAAGATCAAGAACAACGGCACGCCGATCAGTGCCGTGAGCGCGCCGACCGGCAGTTGGCGTGGCGCGAACAAAGTGCGCGCGCAGAGGTCGGCCAACATGACGAGCGTACCGCCGAGCAGCGCCGCGGCCGGCAGCACGACTCTGTGATCCGCGCCGAGCAGCAGCCGAACGAGATGCGGTGTCACGAGGCCCACGAACCCGATCGTGCCTGCGCTCGTCACTGCAACGGCTGTCAATATCGAGCTTCCGATGAAGATCCCGATTCGCAATAGATCGACAGGCGCGCCGAGCACACGCGCCTGAATCTCGCCCCGTGCGAGCAAGTTCAGATGGCGCGCGAGCGGTAGGCCGACGAGCACTGCGAGGCTCGCGGTGACGAGCAGCAGCATCGGCTGAGTTGCGAGCGACAGATCGCCCATGAGCCAAAAGAGCATTCCTCTGAGCTCGGTATCCTCGCCGAGCGCGAGCAGCATCGTCACGATCGCTCCGGTTCCCGCTGCCACGACGATTCCTGTGAGCAGCAAGCGAACGGGCGTCCAGCTGCCTTCGTCGTGGGCCAAGGCAAAGACGAGTAGTGTCGCCATGAGCGCACCCAACGTGGCGCTCATGCTCACCGCGAACCCCGTGAGCCCGAGCAAGATCGCCGAAAGCGCAGCGACGGCAGCCCCTCCGGAGACGCCCATCACGAACGGGTCCGCCAGCGGGTTTCGCAGCAGCACTTGCATGAGCACGCCCGCGAGCGCGAGCGTGCTGCCTGCGCCGAACGCGCTCAGGGCGCGCGGAAGCCGCAGATCGTAGATCAAGGTGCGCGCCAACCCGTCGTCGGCGGAGAATGCGCCTGCGAGCTCGCGCCACGGGAGATCGACACTTCCGATCGCAACTGACAGTAGGAGCGCGCCGAGGGCGGCGAGCGTCAGAGCGGCGTATACGACGAGGATGCGCGGGCGGTTCACGGCCAGACAGATTACCTGTCTTGCATCGGCGACGTCCAAATGCCTCTTCCGGAACGGCGTGCGAGCTCGCCGCTATTCGCTGCTCTAGTTGTGTGGAACAATCGAGGCTTGTCCACCTTCGACGGCCATCGCGCCGTCGCAACCCACTCGAGAGCATGACCGATACGATCGATGCAGACGGCTTTCGCGCGAACGTCGGGATCGTCCTGATCCGCGACGATCGCCAAGTCTTCCTCGGAGGGCGCACCGGCGGTCGGGGTTGGCAGTTTCCGCAGGGAGGCGTGCGGCAAGGGGAGTCGCCCGAAGAGGCGCTGTTTCGCGAGCTCACGGAAGAGGTCGGCCTCGAGCGCGGGGACGTGCGCTTGCTTGCGTCGACCCGCAGTTGGCTTCGCTATCGCTTGCCGAAGCAGTACGTCCGTCGAAACAGTCAGCCTCCCTGCATCGGCCAAAAGCAACGCTGGTATCTGCTCGAGTTCACGGGCTCGGAAGAGCGTTTCAGATTCGATTCGACGAACGAGCCCGAGTTCGAGCGTTGGAGCTGGGTCGAGTACTGGACGCCGGTGCGCGAAGTGATTTTCTTCAAGCGTGCCGTCTACGCGCGAGCGCTCGATGAGCTCGCGCGAAAAGCGTTCCCGAACGATCCACCCGCGCTACCCGACTGGTTCGAGCAAGAGAAGCACCTGCGCAACTTGGCAAAGCGGCGGGAAGCGGCTCATCAAAACGCACGCGCGCTTCAGGATGCCCCGCCCGCGTCCGAGATCAAAAAGGCTTGAGCACCGCGAGCAGCACGATCGCGATCAGCAGGATCGTCGGCACCTCGTTGAACGCACGGTACCAGCGATCCGACCGGCGATTTCGGTCCTCGTCGAATGCGCGGACGATGCGATAGCACCACACGTGATAGACGACGAGGAGCGCCACAAGGGCGAGCTTCGCGTGCATCCAGCCTGCGCTCAGAAGCGGCGGCGCACGCACGATCATCGACGCACCGAACACGGCGGCAAGCGTCCCCCCGATGGTCATCATGCCGAAGAGCTTGCGTTCCATTACCTTGAATCGCTCGCGGCCGGCCTCGTCCGAGGCGCCGGCGTGGTACACGAACAAGCGCGGCAAGTAGAACAGACCTGCGAACCAGGTCACGACGAAGACGATGTGGAATGCCTTCAGCCAAAGCATAGTGTCGAGTCTTAGCAGCGTGCGCGACGCCCGGCGGCGATGCGAGGCTCGGGGAGCAACTGATGCTCGTTGCGGGGAGTCGCCGCCGTATTCCTTGCACCGAGTCGCATTACGTCAGGTGTGAGTGTGGTCTAATCTTCGGAAGATTACCTGCAAATTCCGAACGATGGCAGATCACGCACCCTTGCGCACGGGCCGGCTGGTGGTCCGGTACCATGCACCGTGGCGTCGGCGCGCGATTGCGATCGGCTCCGCGATCGGGCTCGTGCTGCTGCTGTTCGGCACATTCGAGTACGGACGCTACCGCAGCGGATACAGCAAGTACACGGAGCTCCAACACCGGCGCGAGCTGAGCGCGACGATCGATCGGCTCGAGAAGGAGAACGAGCAGTTGCGCCAGGCGGCCGCTGCCGCGGAGCTTGCGCGGGAAGTGGATCGAAAAGCCTATGCGGATGTGGAGAAGAATCTGGCCGATTTACAGGCGCAGGTCCTGAAACATCGCGAAGAGCTGACGTTCTACCGCGGCATCGTATCGCCGGAGGACGGCATCGGCGGCCTTCGTATTCAGCGTTTCCAAGTGCTGCCCGGAGGGGCGGAGCAACACTTTCGATTGCGCTTAGTGCTCGTACAATCGATGCGACAAGACGCGGTCGTCTCGGGCTCCGTCCGCATTCAGATCGAAGGCGTACAGGACAACAAACCGACCGAGCTCGCGCTCTCGGAGGCTCGAGCGGAGCCTACCGGGGATGCCAACTTGCCGTTTCGTTTCCGATACTTTCAAAATCTGGAGCAGGACATCGTGCTGCCGCAGGGTTTCGAACCGCGCGCGATCAATGTAGAAGTACGCACCGCGAAGCTCGCACCGGTGCGAGAATCGTATCCTTGGCAGGTGCAAATCGAGAGTTGACGAGATGGCTGACGGTTGACAGTTGAGGGTTGACGGCAAGAAGCGCGGTACTTCCCTTCTTGTCTGGCCGTCAACTGTCAACTGTCAACTGTCAACCGACAGGATCCTTTCATGTTCAACCGAAACAAGCCCAAGCCCCAAAGAATCGACACCCTGATCGGTGCGGGAACGCGCATCATCGGCGATGTCCAATTCAGCGGCGGATTTCACGTCGATGGGCATGTCAAAGGCAACGTCGACGCGCCGGCGGACTCCGGTGCGACGCTCAGCGTGAGCGATGCCGGCATGGTTGAAGGCTCGGTCGCAGTGCCGAACGTCATCCTCAACGGCACCGTCAAGGGTGACATTCTCGCGCACGATCGAATCGAGCTTGGCGCGACGGCTCGTGTGACGGGCAATGTTTACTATGGGCTCATCGAGATGGAAATGGGCGCGGAGATCAATGGCAAGCTCATTCACGAGCCGCGCAAGCCTGCCGCCGAGCGCCAGGA
>JAAYXG010000447.1 GCA_012516015.1 Lysobacteraceae bacterium
AGATCCGCCTTGCGACCGTCGAACTCGATCTCCTGCGTGCTGAGCGCAACGCTCGCTTCGCTGCCGTCCTTGCGTTTGTGGCGCGCGACTTTCGCACCGAGCTCGTTGCCGTTCGCGAAGAGCGCATTCGTCTTGAGCGCGAGGAACTCCGCCCTCGAGTAGCCGTAGAAGCGCAATGCCGCTTCGTTCACGGCGATGAAGCCGTTCGTCTCGTGATCCGCGATCCACATCGGCAACGCATTCGCTTCGAATATGCGCCGGAAGCGCGTCTCGCTCGCCGACAGCCGCTCGTTGAGCGACTCGAGCTCGGAGAGTTGTGCACGCAAGCGTGCTTGCGCCTCGCGTGCCTGCTCGAGCGCTTCGGCGTGCTTTTGCAGCGTTGCCTCATTCACATAGGCGCGCTGTGTACCCGTTTGCATGAACGAAGCCGGCGTGGGCGTCGCGGCCGGCGGCGCCGTCTCGGAATTCGCGCGCGGACCCGCCTTCGCGAGCAGCTCGTCGATTGCAGCGGCAAGCGCCTCCGGCGCAACCGATCGGGCCAGAAACCGCTCGGCACCGAGCTCGAGCGCAAAGCGTTCGTACTTCGGATCGTCGTGACGTCGGGTGTAGAAGATGAATGGGACGCTCTGCAGCTTTTCGTCCTGCTTCCACTTGCGGCAGAGCGCAAAGCCGTCCATGCGCGGCAGCACGATGTCGGAGACGATTGCATCGGGCGGCGCGCGCCGGGCGGCATCGAGCGCGGCAGGACCCGTGCCCGCCTTCTGCACCTGATGGCCACGACTGGCCAATAGCTGCTCGATCGCGCTTTGCTCCGATTCGCGCTCGAATGCGACCAGAATGACACCCATGCCTTACTCCCACCCTCGCTCTAGCGAAGTTGTTGCGCGCGGGCGGCCGCCCGCGGCGAAGGCTCGCATCGACGCACGGCCCTCCTTAATCTCGGCAGTATGGCCGATCGAACGTTTGCATGGCACGCCTGAGAGGGTGCGGGAGGTATGAAAGTGTGAAGTGCGCCGCGGAGCTGGCGCTCTTGCGGCACGTGTGACGTGTGAGGTGTAGGGTGTAGCGAAGACGGCTTGATCGATGCGTCCGGCCCTACACGTCACACTTGACACCCTACACTTCCAATTCCCTGACCATCCTCCGCCTCATGTTCTCGTCCGGCAATTTGCCGAGCCCGGCTTGCACGTTGTCCCGCATGTGCGCCGCGCGCGAGGTCGCGGGAATGACGCAGGTGACCGCGGGGTGGGAAAGAATGTACTTGAGAAAGAACTGCGCCCAGCTCGTGCAATCGAATTCCGCAGCGTAGGCCGGGAGCTTACGGCCGCGTACGCGGGTGAAGAGCGCGCCTTCTTCGAACGGACGGTTGATGAGCACACCGATATTGTGCTCGCGACAGAACGGCAAGAGACGTTGCTCGGCCTCGCGGGTCGCGAGCGAATAGTTGAATTGGGCGAAGTCGAATTGTTCCGCACGCAGCACGCTCTGGAGGTCGTCGTGCGCAGCGACCGTGTAGTGCGTAATCCCGATGTAGCGTACCGCACCCTCGTCTTTCAGACGGCGCAGCGTGCTGGCATGCGTACGCCAGTCGACCAAATTGTGAATCTGCAGCAGGTCGATACGCGTCGTCCGCAGAAGACGCATCGATTGCTCGATCTGCGCGATCCCCTTGTCCCGACCGCTCGTCCAGACCTTCGTGGCGAAGAACGTCTGATCGCGCTTACCCAGCTGGTGAACCAAGTCGCCCGTCGTGCGCTCCGCGGCGCCGTACATGGGCGAGCTGTCGATGACGCGGGCGCCTGCCTCGTAGAAGACTTTCAGCACATCGAGAAGCGGCGCTCGTTCCTCCGCGTTCGGCCCGACATCGAAGGTGTTCCACGTTCCCATCCCGACGATCGGCAGACGTTCGGCGCTCGGTGAGCTCGGAATGACTCGAGTAGACACGGTTCTCGTCTTCGGCACCTTCGTGGACTCCGCGGTGCTTGCAAGAACCGGTAACGCGGCACCGACCGCGAGAGCGGATCCGTGCAAGAAAGAGCGGCGGGTGAGCATCGTTGTAACGGGTAAGATCGTCTGCCTCTACTTGAACCTACGACCGTTCCGATGAGGATAGGTTCTTGCTCGTCGCTCGTCACCCGTCACTCGCCACGGACACTAACCGATGCGATTCACGGCCATCCAGTACTTGCCTAGCGTCGCCACCTGCTCAGTGAACTGCTTGAAGTCGACGGGCTTGACGATGTAGCTGTTCGCGTAGCGCTCGTAGCTTTTCACCATGTCGCACTCTTGATCCGACGAGGACATGATGACGACCGGCGTTGCGCGCGTCGCGGCATCCGCCTTGATCTGCGCCAGCACGTCGAGCCCGTCGATCTTCGGCATGTGCAGGTCGAGCAGCATGAGGCGCGGATTGCCGGGCGGGCGCTCCGCGTAGACGCCCTTGCGGAATATGAAATGCAAGGCGGCTTCGCCATCTTGCACCCACACGATCTGCTCCTTGATACCGCCGATCTCGAGCGCCCGAATCGTGAGCTCCGCATCCGTTGCATTGTCATCGGCGAGCAGGATGTATCCAGACTGCGTCATGCGGCACCCGCTTGCATCGGCAAGGTGACGGCCGGCGACCTGCGAGCGCAGCAAGCACGCTTCACGGCGCCGCCCCGCCGAACGGCAGACCCTGGAAGATCGCGAGCACGAAAGCGTACTCGCGCGCGACTTCGTGCAGATGCTCGTAGCGGCCGGACTTGCCGCCGTGACCCGCTTCCATGTTCACGTGCAGCAGTAGTGGCGCAGCGTTCGTACGCATCGCGCGCAGCTTCGCGACCCACTTCGCCGGCTCGACGTAGTGCACGCGGGTGTCGTGGAGGCTCGTCACCGCGGCGATCGCCGGGTAGTCGACGGCGCGGAGGTTCTCGTACG
>JAAYXG010000044.1 GCA_012516015.1 Lysobacteraceae bacterium
CAGTGACCGAAGGTCTCCAAGAGCCGCTTGCGAGCACGTGCCGTGATCTCGAGCTCCACGAGAAAGTTGCTCGGCGGATTCTTCTCGAAGTTTTCGCACCACGTGCGCCAATACTTCTGCAAGTCGAACCCTGCATCGCGCTCGAACGTCTCTCCGGTCACGGTGAGCCCCAACAGCCGGGAAATCCGAAACACCCGCATTTCTCGTTTGACGCGCGCGATCAAGTACCACGTATCCACCTTGACGACGAGCGCGTAGGGCTCGACGCGATACGTCTTCTCCTCGCCGGTGCTCCGTCGGTACGAGATCTCGAGACATTCGTTGCGCCAGATCGAAGTGCGTAGTTGGTCGAGATACGGCGAGGTGTGTAGCGAGCGGAACCAAGGCTTCGTGTCGAAGAGCAGCCGGCCGCGCGCGTGCTGTGCACGCAATTGATGCATCGATGGGACCGCGGCCGCCAACTTGTCGAGCGCCGTACGCGCGGGCGTATCGAGCTCCCGCACGCCGACCGCCGCGGGACTCGCGATCAGTGCCAGCGCCTCCGCCTCGCCGGACGACAAACCGGTAAGGTCGGACGAGTACCCTTCGAGCAATCGAATGCCGCCGCCGCGTCCCGACTCCGTATAGACCGGAACCCCCATCCCCGAGAGGGCATCGATATCCCGGAAGATCGTACGCACCGATACGCCGACGCGACTCGCAAGCTCACCTGCGGTGAGCGTCTGACCGCGCTGAAGCATCATCAAAATGGAAAGCAGTCGTTCGGCTCGCATGTCGAGGATTCCAGCCAAAAACCATGACAGGGATTGGCAGCAATCCCGCGATCATACGCGAACGTCAGGCGTACTTGATGAGCGATCGAACCGTCATGCCGTTCCAATCGAACGCGGGCGCCAGATTGAGATCGACGAGACTGACGAGCGCGGCGACTTCATAGCCCGTCTGTGTCGCCAGATTGGCCGCGGCCTTCATCGTGCCGCCGGTTGCCAGGACATCGTCGACGATGATCATCCGTCCCTTGCCCGCCGACATCTCGATCGTTGCATTGCCGTATTCGAGGTCGTACGCCATCCGCACGACGGGCGGAGGAAGCTTGCCTTCCTTGCGGATCGGCACGAATCCCTTCGCATGTCGGTGGGCGAGCGCGCTCGCGACGATGAACCCGCGCGCTTCGACGCCCGCAACGGCATCGATGTCGCGCCATTCGCGCTCGCTGAGCAAGCCGCTCAGCGCCGTAATCGTCGCGACGAAGTGGTCTCGCAACAATGGCGAGATGTCCCGAAACAGGATGCCTGGCTGCGGGAAATCGGGGATCTCGCGGATGTATTGTCTGAGTTCGCTCATGTGCGCCGTTACTGGCCAGTCGGCAAGCGTACGCTGGCGTAAGATCGCGGATCGGTCAACCTGTGACGGTTGGCCGTTGACAGTTGACGGTCAGAAAAGACCCGCCTTCGGACTGTCCACCGTGGACTGCAGACTGCGAACCGTCCGGGTCACCGCGAAGCCAAGCTCTTCAATCCTGTTCATCCTCTTGGTCCTGTCGAAAGCTCTTCTTTCGGTTTTCTGCGCGCGGAACCATCTTCTTTACTCTGCCGTTTGAGCGCCATGCCTCGCACCTCGACATTGCACGGCTCGGCGCCCGATGAAAACGAAACGGCCGTGGTGATCCTCGATCTCATCTCCGACTTCGAGTTCGAAAACGGATCCAAGCTCGCGCGCGCCGCGCAACGAATCGCAGGCAATGTCGCAAGGCTCTCCGCTCGAGCGCGCGAAGCCGGCGTGCCGATTATCTACCTCAACGACAATCGCGGGCGCTGGCGCTCGGATCGCTCCGAGCTGATCGCTCGCTGCTCGCGACCCGGATCGCTCGGCCGCGCGCTCGTGCAACGGCTCGCACCCGCCGACGAAGACTATTTCATCTTCAAACCGAAGCATTCCGGATTCTTCGCGACGCCGCTCGCCGCTCTGCTCGAACACTTGGGAACGCGGACGTTGGTGCTCACGGGCGTCACGACGGAGCAGTGCGTGCTGTTCACCGCGATCGATGCCTATGTGCGCGACTATGAGATCGTCGTCCCTCGCGACTGTGTTGCGGGCCTTAAGCACTCCAATGTGACGCTGAAGTTCATCGGCGATACTCTCAAGGCCAAGACCGGCGCGTCGTCGCGCCTGCATTTGCCCAAGCGGAGCAGTGTCGGCAATCGCTGACAGTCGGCTCGCCGGAACCGAGCTACGGGACAGCACGTTTGGCTGCGGAAGCGGCCCCTGGAGGTGTTATGGAGCGCAGTTCCATCGAAGAAATTCGGCGCGCGCTGGACGCTGCACGCGACGCCGCGCGAAACGGCACCTTGGACGACTGCGATATCGAGGAGATCGAAGAGATCATCGCACCGGTGGAAACCGAGTTGCGTGCAACGCGGCCCAACATTCAGACGCTCTCGACGTATCTCAACTCGCTTGCCAAGAGCCTCCGCGCCGATCCCGGAAGCCGTGCCGTGTGCATGCAGATCGACGCAGCGATGCGCAACGCCGGCGTGCCGACTCACTGGGAACATTGACCGGCAATACAGCTTCGAGCTGCTTGATTTGAAGGGCCTCTCTGCCGCCAAATAGCGGACTTTCTCGCGGGCGCGGACGTATATTCTCGCGCCGACGACGGCACGGTGCCGTCATGCCCGCATGCGCGCCGTCTCGGCGCGAGCCAGGAATTAGTCTGCTGATGCGAAAAACGCTGCTCCTGATCGTGCTCTTGCCCGTTCTCGCGCAAGCCGAGACGGTCTACATCTCGGATGCACTCACCGTCCCGCTGCGGCGAGGACCTTCGACCGGGCACAAGATCCTCCATGCCGGGTTACCTGCAGGCACGCCTCTCGAAGTGCTGGGCGAGGATAGAGCGGCGGGGTTCACGCAGGTGCGCACACAGAACGGCACGGAAGGATGGGTGCCCACGCAGTACCTGGTCGATCAGCCGATCGCGAAGGATCGTCTCGCCGTCGCGACGAAGCGGATTCAGACGCTCGAGGCCGAGGTGAAGTCGCTGCGCGAGAACCTCAAGGATGCGCGCGGCACGAGCAGCGAAGTCGAGCGGAACAACGCGCAGCTCGCGAAACAGGCGGAGCAGCTCCAAGCCGAGCTAGCCGAAATACGCCGCGTCTCGGCGACCTCGATCGCCCACTATGAAGAGAACAAGCAGCTCAAGGCACAGCTCCAGGATCTCCAAACGCAGAACACGCAGTTGACCGAGCAGGTGCGTCAGCTCGAACGCAACGTGACGCTTCGATGGCTGCTCGCGGGCGGCGGCCTCGTGCTGCTCGGATTGATTCTCGGCGCCTGGATCAAGTCGCGACCGAGGCGGAGTACCTGGGCTTAGCTCGTGACTCGTGATTCGAAAGATGGGCGGCTGTGAGCCGCCGCGAACCCGCTAGTCGCGCACCTGCCGAACCAAGCCGCCTGGATTGCTAGATGGCAGCGGCCTCTTCTTGCGAGTCACGAATAGCGGATTACGAGTCACGAATCAGCGCAGGATCGGAGCGAGTCAGCGATTCCTCTTTGTGTCTGAACACCAACGGCTTCTCCACCGGCCGGCTCTGTTGGGCTCGCTCCACGGCTTCCGTCACGACGTGGTGGAACGGGCTCTTCGAGCACACGGGATCCGCCGCCGCCGCATCGTTCGCGAGCAGATAGGCTTGGCAGCGGCAGCCGCCGAAATCCTTCTCGCGCTCCGGGCAGCTCGCGCACGGTTCCTTCATCCATCCGAACCCTCTGAAGCGATTGAAGCCTTCGGAGTCGTACCAAATCTCGCGCACGCTGCTCGTGCGCACGTTAGGGAACTCGAGCCCCGGAAGCATTCGAGCGGTGTGACACGGTAACGCCGTGCCGTCGGGCGTCACGGTCATGAATGTCGAGCCCCAACCGTTCATGCAGCGCTTCGGGCGTTCCTCGTAGTAGTCCGGCACGACGAACAGGATCCGCATGCGGCCTTGCAGCCGATCGCGCCATCGATTCGTCGTCTCTTCCGCCGCTTGGAGCTGAGCGCGCGACGGCAACAGCGCATCGCGATTGAGATGCGCCCAGGAGTAGTACTGCGCGTTCGCGAGCTCGAGATACTCCGCGCCCATCTCGACCGCCATCTCGATGATCTTGTCGATGTGATCGATGTTGAGCCGATGAATCACGCAGTTGAGGACCATCGGATAGTCGAGCGCTTTGATCCAGCCGGCGACGCGACGCTTCAGATCGAACGTGCGCGTGTGCGAGAGGAAGTCGTTCATCTCCCGCGTCGAATCTTGAAACGACAGTTGTATGTGATCGAGGCCGGCCGTGCGCAGCCGCTCGAGGCGAGCCTGCGTCAAGCCCACGCCGGACGTGATCAGGTTCGTGTAGAAGCCGAGGGAATGCGCCTCCGCGGTGATTTCCTCCAGGTCGTCCCGCGTGAGCGGCTCACCGCCCGACAGGCCGAGCTGCACGGATCCGAGCGCGCGCGCCTCGTGAAGCACACGCAGCCATTCGTCGGTTGCAAGCTCCTGATCGAGACGCGCGAAGTCCACCGGGTTGTAGCAAAACACGCACTGAAGCGGACACCGATACGTGAGCTCGAACAAGAGCCAAAGCGGCGGGCCCGGGCGCACGCTCGCAGGCATCGTCACACCGTTGCGCTCACTCGCCGCCATCGCCTATCGCTCCGGCTTGCTCGTCACGCCCACGGAACGCGACCCATCCCCGCTCCGCCGCGAGCGTCAAGAACGCGACGACATCCGCGCGCAAACCGCTGCGAGAAAATGCGCCTTCCAAGTCCGAGACGATCTCAGCGAGCGTCGCGACGCCGTCGCAGCGGCGCAGAATTTCTCCGGCGGAACCGTTGAGCTTCACCATCCCTTCGGGATAGAGCAGCACGTGTGCCGACTGCGCCGGCTCCCATTGCAAGCGGAATCCGCGCGCGATCGCGGGGCTGTCGGAATCGCGAATGTCCGTCGCGCTCACGTCGAGACTCCGTAGCGCTGGGCCATCGCATCGTTCATCGCCCACAACACGTCGAGCTTGAACTTCAGCACTTCGAGCGCCCGGCGCTGCTGTTCGGCGGTTCTGAAATAGTCGAGCGTCACGGTCAACCCGTGCTGCACGTCGCGCTGCGCGAGCGACACGCGCGAGCGGAAGTACGCGAGCCCTTCCTGATCGATCCACGGATAGTGCTCGGGCCAGTTCGCAAGCCGCTCCTTGTGAATCGCAGGCGCGAAGAGCTCCGTGAGCGAAGAGCAAACGGCTTCCTGCCACGGCGCCCGACGAGCGAAATTCACGTAAGCGTCCACCGCGAAGCGGACGGCCGGAATCACATCGCGCAAACTCTCCGTGTGCTCGCGCGTCAATCCGACGGCTTCCGCGAGGCGCAGCCACGCGTCGATGCCCCCGGCATGCTCGCCGTGGCCGTCGTGATCGAGAATGCGTTCGACCCACAGCCGACGCACTTGCCGATCGGGGCAATTCGCGAGAATCGCCGCGTCCTTCATCGGTATGCAGCGCTGGTAGTAGTAGCGGTTAGCGACCCAGCCGCGAATCTGCTCGGGAGTCGCGCGGCCGCTGTTCAGCATCACGTTGAAGGGGTGGTGTATGTGATACGAGCGGCCTTGCTCGCGCAGGCGCATCTCGAATTCCTCGCGACTCCACGCCTGCTCGCTCACAGGACGATCTCCATCCCATCGTGAGCCAACTCGATGCCGTGCTCGCGCAGTTGCGCACGCTCGCTCGAGTCTTCATCGAGAATGGGGTTGCTGTTGTTGATGTGAATGAGGATCTTGCGCGTCGCGGAAGGCAATCTGTCGAGCCATTGGATCATTCCGCCCGGGCCGCTCTGCGGTAGATGCCCCATATCGCGAGCGTGCTTGCGCGACAGACCCAGACGCACCATCTCGTCGTCGCTCCAGAACGTACCGTCGACGAGAACGCAGTCCGCCAGACGCAGATGCTCCCACACCGTATCGCTCACCGCGCCGAGCCCCGGCGCATAGAACGCCGATCGCTGCGACGTCTCGTCGCGAAGAAAGAGGCCGATGTTGTCGCCGACGACGGGAGCCTCGCGATGCGGCGAGAAGGGCGCCGCTTTGCTCTCGAGCGCCACGGCACGCCACGAGACGCCGACCGCGCCGTCGACGGAGAAACTGGCGCCATCGAGCGGGATCGCATGTCGCTCGACACCGCAGTAATGACTCAACACTTCGAATACGGGATGCGGCCCCGTCAGATCGCCGTGGACCGAATCGGTGCACCAAATCGGCCAAGGCTTCGTCGCCTCGCGCAGCATCAAGAGCCCGGTCGTATGATCGATCTGCCCGTCAACGAGCACGATGCTCTTGAGTGGCGTATCACGTGCGCCTCGCGCGGGCTGCAGAGAAGGCGATGCTTTGAGTTGCGCGAGAATGTCGGGCGATGCGTTCACGAGCACGCTCTCGCCGGCATCCGCTCCGCTGACCGCGATCGAGGATTGGGTACGGGCCGTTGCACGAATCGTCCCGTTGCGCACCCCGGCGCAATTCCGGCAGTTGCAGTTCCATTGCGGAAATCCGCCGCCTGCCGCCGAGCCGAGCACTCGAATCTTCACGGTGACCCCGGAGCCCGCCTAGAACTTCACGTTCGATCGGCGGGCGTTCTCCTTGGGCGATCTAAGAAAGAACGTAGGCGAACCTCAGCGGTTCGCGATGTACATCGTAATTTCCATGCCGAAGCGGAAATCGAGCGCGGTCGGGGTTTCCCAGGTCATGATGAGCTCCTTACAGAAGGTTGACGACTTGGGCTCGGGCCGCAGGGCCCCGAACCCGCATAAACCTTGCGCCTCGCTCGATCCGCGCCGCAACGCGAAGATCATGACTCGCGACTCATGATTTTCATGAATAGTGCTCGTATTGCCCTTGCGCTTCGCGAGCGTGTAATAAGGTAGATGCGATTCGTCGAGTCATTCTGGCCCTGGCCCCATGCCCCACGCCCCACGCCCCGAATGAAGCTCCGCACTCACATCAACCTCATCGTCGGAGCGCTCGGCGCGGTGTTCATCGCGCTCATGCTGATCGTCGAGATCGACCGAACGCGCCTCGCCGTGAGCGAGGAGATCGCCGCGGCCAATACGGTTGCGACGCAGCTATTGAGCCGAGTCGCCGAGACTTACGAGCGGGACGGCTCGCTTCCTTTGCTCCTGTTCTTGAAGCACCTCGGCCGCGTGCGCGCGAACGAAATCACGCTGTTCGATGCGCACGGCGAAGTCCTCTACCGCTCGCCGCCTGCGACGTACAAGGCGGGCCGAGAGGCGCCCCGCTGGTACGCGAGGCTGCTGCTGCCGCCGAGCGCGCCGCGAATCTTCCCGCTCGCCGGCGGCGCGGAGCTCCACATCGAAGCGAATGCTTCGCGCGCTGTCCTCGACGGATGGGACGACTTCGTGCAGTTGCTCTGGGTCGGCGGTGTCGCGTTCGCGCTCTTGAACGTGCTCGTGTTCTGGCTGGTGAGCCGTGCGCTCGCGCCATTGCCCGTCATCGCTTCGGGTCTCGAGCGTATCGAGAACGGCGAGCTCTCCTATCGTCTGCCGCCCTTCTCGGGAACCGAAGCTGCCCTCATCGGCGCCGCCTTCAACCGCATGGCCACCGCGGTCGAGGGCAAGCGGCAAGCCGAGCTCGAGGCGCGCGATGCCGAAGCGCGGCTCGCAGAACGGCGCGAGCTGTCGCAGCTCATCGAGCAGCGTTTGGACGAGGAACGCCGCTCGATCGCGCGTGAGCTGCACGATGAGTTCGCACAATCGGTCACGGCGATCCGCACGCTCGCGGTCGCGATACTCGGGCGCGAGCAAAACGCGGAGGCGACGCGCGAAGCTGCGCACATGATCTCGAAGGAAGCCGCGCGCCTGTACGATGCGATGCACAGCCTCATTCCGCGCCTCGCTCCGATCGCGCTCGACACGCTCGGGCTCGCGGAAACGTTGCGTGGCTTGATCGAGGAATGGCAGAAGCGCACGCCTGACGTGCGCATCTCCTTCGAGCAGCAGCTACCGTCGCGCCTCGGCACCAGCATGACGCTCACGATCTATCGCGTCGTGCAAGAAGCACTGATGAACGCCCTTCGCCATGCGAAGGCCAAGCACGTCGACATTCGCATCGAAACGCGCGGCGACCGTATCGTCGTGGGCGTCGTCGACGACGGCGTCGGTTTGGCATCCGACTGGTCGCGTCCAGGAAGCTTCGGCATACGAGGCTTGCGGGAGCGCGTGCTGGGGTTGCATGGGCATTTTCACATCGCGAACCGGACCGATGGCTCGGGCGTAGAAATCGTTGCGGAGATTCCGCTCGAGCACGATGATGAGCTGAAAACCGGTTCGACGACCGAGGAACGGCATGATACGCGTGCTGCTGGTTGACGATCACACCGTCGTGCGCTTCGGGTTTCGCTTGCTGCTCGAAGGCGCTGCGGACGTGCAAGTGGTCGGCGAGGCGGACTCGGGCGAGAGCGCCTATGCGATGTATCCGCGGTGCGAGCCCGATATCGTCATCATGGATCTGTCGATGCCAGGGATGGGCGGTATCGAAGCCTTGAAGCGCATTCGCACTCACTATCCTGACGCCCGCCTGCTCGCGCTGTCGGCACACGACGATGCAATGCATGCACGTCGCGCGCTCGTGCAAGGGGCGCTCGGATTCTTGTCGAAGCGCAGCGCCCCGGAGGTGCTGCTGGAGGCGGTCAGAAGCGTCGCGGCGGGCAACCGCTACCTCGATCCGTCGCTCGCACAAGAGCTCGCCCTCGCGGAAATCGACGGCGTGAGCGAGACACCGCTCGAGCGCTTGTCCGAACGCGAGTTCGAAGTGTTCCTGCGTCTCGCACGCGGTGCGGCCGTACAAGCGATCGCCAACGATCTCAACCTCTCTGCATCGACGGTCGGAACGCACCTCTACAACATCAAGCAGAAGTTGGGTGCGAGCAATCAAGCGGAGCTGACGTTGATCGCGCTTCGGGCGGGGCTCATCGAAGTTTGAGAGTCGCCCGCCGCGCGCAGCCGCTCACGCTCAATTGCAGACGATCTGTACCTCGACATCGCGATCCTCGACCAGGCCGCTTCCGTTCTGCGGCGTGCATTGCTGGGCGGGGAAGATCGGGCCGCCCACGACCGTCACGTTATACGGTTGTCCGCTCAAGATCGTCGTCGGAAACCAGTACGTCCCATCCACGTGCACGAGAACGTCTTCGGTGTCGTTGTTGCGCAGGCGCAGACTGAATCCTCTGAGTCCGGACACGACGGCACTCACTGCGAAGCGGCTCGTCTCGCAGCTCACGTCAATGCTCGTGACGTTATCGCTGGGCATCGTACCGACGCCGTTCGTCACCGTGCACACTTGAGTAACGTTGCGCGGCTGCACGGCAACCGTCACGTCGTAGGGCGCGCCGGCCTGCAGCGATGTTGCGAAGGTAAACGACCCATCCGCAGCGACCGCGAGGTCATCCTCGCCATTGTTTTGCAGGATCAGGCCGGATCCGGCGAGGCCCGAGACCGCTCCGCCGAGCATGAATTCGACCGTCACGCACTGGACGCGCACGCTCGTGACGTTCGCCTCGGCGACGATACCGGTCGATTCCGTAACGGTGCATTCTTGCGCCGGGCTCTTCGGTTGAGCTGCGACGTCGACTTCGTACGTACGACCGCTCTCGATCGCGGTCGCGAACGTGAACTCACCGTCTTCGGTGACGGTAAGGTCATCCGTTCCGTTGTTGCGTAGGATCAGACCGGACCCGGCCAGCCCGCCGACCACCCCGCCGATCGTGAACTCGCGTCTAGTGCACGTGACACTCACGTCAGTCACATCCGCCGTCGTGACCGTTCCGCTGCCGTTCGTGACCGTGCAGGCTTGCGCGGGATTCGACGGCTGAACTTGCACGACGACATCGTAGCTGCCGCCGCTCGCGATTCGCCCTGGAAACGAGAACGTACCGTCGCTCTCGACTTCGACCGTTTCGTTGCTGTTCTGCAGCACCAAACGATCGCCTTCCAAGCCGACAACCGTGCCGCTCACCGCGAACGTATCCGTAGCGCAGGTCACGCTAGCGCTGCTCGCGGCGCCGGAACCGACGACACCGCTCGCATTAGCAACCGTGCACGTCTGCGACGGCGCGTCCGGCTGCACGCTCACGATGATCTCGTAGGCGGAACCGCTTGCGAGTGCGTTCGGGAACGTGAACGCACCGTTCGATGCGATCGGAAGCGTATCCGCGCCGTTCAACTCGAGCACGAGACCGCGACCCTCGAGCCCTGAAACCGTTCCCCCGACGCTAAACGATTCCGTGCTGCAGACGACCGCTACGTTGACGACATCCTCGGCGCCGACGACGCCTGCGCCATTCGATACCGTGCATGTTTGTGCGGGATTGCTCGGCTGCGTAGCCACCGCGACGGCATACGATGCACCGCTCGCAGGCCCGTCGGGAAATAGAAAGCTCCCGTTGCGCACGACGGACGTATCGCCCGCGCCGTTCAACTGCAACACGAGTCCCGAGCCCAACAGCCCACTCACTTCCCCGCCGATCGTGTAGGTATCCGGCGGATTCGCCGGCTGTGTCGGCGGCTGTTCGACTGCACCGTCCGAGCTCACGCTCCCGCGACCGTTCGAGCATCCAATCGCGCCGAGCAGGATGCAGCAAGCTGCGAGGCTTGCCGCACGGCGCAGCCATCTCGAATCGCTCGCGATACTCGGCATCGAGATCGTCTCTCCTCTGTCGGTCTTTGGACCAGGCAATGTCATACCGACACGACGGGCAGAATGTTCCGTGCGTCGGTATTTCTCCTGCGGCGCGTGGCAATCCGGATGGCTAGGCTACAAAGGACGCGACGGTCTCGAGCGCTGTCGGGGAGGAGGCTTTCAATGCGCTTTTTCGTGTCACAAGAAAACCGGATCGGGCGATACGCGGCGATGCTGCACGCCGAGCTACCCGATGTTCATGTGGACCCGACGAGGCGGATCGAGGTGGCGGGACGGTCGACGCCCGCACTGCTGAACGGTCCCGACGTGCTCAATCTCGATTGCACGATTCCCGATCGCTTCACGGCAAGCACGGGCGTCACCGCAACCCTCTTCGTCCGAAGCGGAAACGAGTTCGTCCGAGTCTCGACGTCCGTCAAGAAACAGACCGGCGAGCGGGCGGTAGGCACGACGCTGAGTCACGCGCATCCCGGGTATGCGCGCTTACTCTCCGGGCAATCCTATGTCGGCTATGCGACGCTCTTCGGCACTCAATATCTGACGCAATACGATCCTCTGCGCGATGCGCACGGCCAAATCATCGGTGCGCTCTACGTCGGCATCGACGTGAGCGCGGAGCGACGCCTCGACCTCGGCGTCAAGCTCGCGTCGGTCTGCTTCTTGCTCGCGGCGCTGATTGCGCTGCTGCTGATCGAGAGCTTTTCGGGCAACGCGGAGCGCGTGACCGGAACGGAGCTCGCAGGCATTCGCAACCTGCACTTTGCCCTCGGCCTCGCGGCAGCTGCCGCGCTGGCAGTCGCGATTCTGCTGTTCGTGCGCGCGACATTGACGAAGCCGCTTCGCGAGGCACGCAGCGTCGCACAGCGCTTATCCGTCGGAGATCTGACCTCGTTGATCCACGTCGATCGCAACGACGACATGGGACAGCTCATGCAAGCGATCAACGGCATCAGTCAGGGACTGAGCGAGATCGTCGGCAACGTCCGGGAAGGATCGAACGAAATCGCGGCGGCCTCGCGCGAGATCGCAACGGGCAATGCAGATCTCTCGACGCGAACGTCCGAGCAAGCCGCCTCGCTCGAGGAGGTTGCCTCATCGATGACGGAGCTGACCACAGCGGTTCGCCACACCGCCGACAGCGCGGAGCAGGCGAACCGGCTCGCGCTCGACACCTCGACGATAGCCGCGCAGGGTCGCAAGGTCGTGGACGATCTGATCGCCGGCATGAGCTCGATCAAAACGAGCTCGCACGAAATCGAGCGCATCGTCGGAGAGATCGAAGACATCGCCTTCCAGACGAACATTCTCGCGCTCAATGCTGCGGTGGAAGCCGCGCGCGCGGGCGAGCATGGCCGCAGCTTCAGCGTCGTGGCAGCGGACGTTCGCAATCTCGCTCAGCGTTCGGGAAGCGCCGCGAAGGAAATCAAGACACTCATCGGGGACTCCGTGCTCAAGATCGATCATGGCAGCGCGCTTGCGGATGCGGCGGGCCGCACGATGAGCGATGTCGTCGCGTCGGTAAAGCGCGTCACCGATGTCATGGCGGAGATCTCCGAAGCCAATCGCCAACAGGCAATCGGCATCGAACAGGTCAACGTCGCGATGGGGCGAATGGATGAGATGACCCAACGCAATGCCGCACTCGTCGAAGAAGCCGCTGCCGCGGCAGAGAGCCTGCATGCGCAAGCGGAACGGCTCCAGCAAGCGGTGGCGGCATTCAAGCTGCCCTAGGGAGGGCTCTGGGCTCTGGGCTCTGGGCTCTGGGCTCTGGGCTCTGGCTGGACCTGACTACGCGACGCGATTGCGGCCGGAGAGCTTCGCGACGTATAGCTGCGCATCGGCTGCCTCGAGCAGGTCGTCCACGCGCGCGGAGCCGTCCCACTGCGTGAGCCCGATGCTGACGCTCACCCGAAGGTCGGGATGCACTTCACGCCAATCGTGCGAATCGACGGCGCTACGCAAACGTTCGCAAAGCGCGAGCGCCTCCTCGAGCGGGGTGCTCGGCATCAGCAGCGCGAACTCATCGCCGCCGATTCGTGCGATCAGATCGGTTTCCCGGCAGAGGTTGCGCATCAAGCCCGCGCTTCGACGGAGCGCCTCGTCTCCGATCGGATGGCCGAGCTTGTCGTTGACGAGCTTGAAGCAATCGAGATCCGCAATCGCCACGGTGAGCGGATGATTGACGGCCTGCGCCACCTCGATCTCGGCAGCGAGCCGCTTGCCGAACTGACGACGATTCGCGACGCCCGTCAAAGCGTCTTCCTGCGACTCGCGCTCGAGCGCGAGGCTCCGCTCGCGCAGCGCCGCAATCAATCGCTCCTTCTCGAAATTCGCCCTTTCGAGATCGCGGGTGCGCTGCGCGACGCGAACCTCCAAGCGCCGTCGATAATCCTCCAGCTCTTCGAAAGCGAGCGCATCGGCAACGGCTTGTGCGACCTGTTCGGCGAGCTTCTGCATGAGGTGTAGATCCGCGAGCGAATAAGCGCGCGCTTGCGTATGCTGCACGCTCAGCACGCCGATGACTTGTCCTCGCTCGACGAGCGGCACGACGACGAACGAGCCGGTCTCCTTCTCCGTTTCATCGACGCGCCGTTTGAGCTCCTCGTCCATGCGGCTCGCATCCTCGACCAGAACGGCTCGCGCGGTATCGACGACGTAGCCGAAGATGCCGGTGTCGAGCGGCTTCGTTCGTGCGCTCATGCGCTCGCCGCGCCGTTCATGAACTCTGAGCTCGAGTACCCGCCTGTCGCGGTCGACGAGCACGAGATAGAACTCGTCGAAGCCGAACAAGCTGCGCGTCTCGGAGAGGATGCGCTCGCCGAGCTCGTCCACTCGTCGCGCCCCGTGCAGCACGCGCCCGACGTCGAACAGCTTCGCGATCGGTCCTCGTTCCGCATCCGCCGCGCTCAACGACTGATCGATACTGTTGAAGCTCAGCACGAACACGACCATGAGCCCGAGGAAGAGCACGAGCGCCGAGTATGCACCCGTGTTGTAAAGAAGTGCCGCGAGGACGCCCGCCGGAAAGAAAATCAAATCGGAAGCGGCATACGCAGGCGTGACGATGCGCCGAACGTCGCGCCCATCGAGCTTGAAGAACGCCGCCATGGAAGCGATGTTGACGACTTGCGCCGCGAACGCCATGGCGACGAGCGCAAGAACCGTCTCCCAGGAAAACGCGGTCAGCGGGTGATCTCCGCCGAGCGCGATATAGAGATGGCCCGCGGCAAGCAGCATGAGCGCGGTCATCGCGGCGTTATGGACGCCTCGAAGAAGCCCGAAGGCGATCGATCCGTGGCTATAGCGCCGACTGACGATCGGCCAAATGAGCGAAGCGGCCGCGCAGATCGCAGCCGCAACGGCTGGCGAGAAAGCCAGCAACAGGCCGATCTGCGGGACGCGCTCCATCGAGATGAGCCCGACCCGCGGTGCTTGCACGCCGAACTGCCAGACGAAGAGCGACGCAAGGATCGCAAGCGCGATCACCCAGAGTGGCGGGAAAGCGGCACCCGACTGCAGCGCGGCGGTGAGCCAAACGCCCGCACCCACCGCGAGACAAAGCGAGTAGACGAGCAGCATCGCGTAGCGCGATTTCATGCTTCGAGTGTACTCGCAGGCGCCACGTTCTACAGCTTCACGCTCGTTGACTGGCTGGAGCCAGGCTATTCGATACAATATGTCCAATCGCGCTCGACGAAAACAAGAACCATGAGCGAAGAAAACGCAACGTTCCCGAACGGGGTGGAGGCAACACTCCTCGTCGTCGTCCTGTTCGCCCTCGAGATCGGACTTGCGGAGTTGCTGTCGGCTTCGGGTCTGCTCGCGGACCTCGAAGCGATCGGCTGGTGGGGTGTCGTGAGCGTCCTCGCCAATGGGCTCTTGTTCTCAGCCCTGCTCTCGTACAAGAAGCTCAGCCACCGGGCGCTCTTTCACTCTGCAGGCTATTCGGTCGCCTCGACGCTCGGGACGCTCGCCGTGCCGATCCTGTTGCTCGTCCCGGGACTCGAACTCGCGACGAGCACGATCAATTCGATCGTCGTGAAGGCGTTTCCCATGACGGTCGATGAACAGGCGCGATTCGAGGCGATGGCCGCGCACACGCCGGTTGCTCTCTTGTTCGCGTGCGTGCTCGCGCCTTTCTTGGAGGAGATGCTGTTCAGAGGAATCGTCCTGAGAAGCTTCCTGCACCAGTACTCGCGCACCGCCTCGATCCTGGGATCGTCGCTTCTATTCGGTGTCGCGCATTTGAATATCTATCAGTTCGTCACGGCCTTCATTGCAGGCATCGTGCTCGGATGGCTCTACGAGCGGACGCGCTCGCTGTGGCCTTGCATCCTGCTGCACGCCGCCGGCAACGCATTCGTCGTCTACTCGGATGCGTTCGTTCCCGCGGGCGAAGTCGATTTCTCGACGGCGTTCTACGTGATCGCGTATGCGCTCGCGATCCTCGGGGGCTTGATGCTGCTCAAGATCTTGATGCCTGCACGGCGATAGCGAACGGGTTGCTGATCCACACGCGCTTTCGCCGACGCGGCGTCGGCATTTCCACTCTCGCGAGAAGAAGACGGGTTGCATGCGCGCGCGTGTCCTGGTGTCATCGCACGTTCGACTGCGGGCAGGAACGAATACGTGAAGAAGGCGTTCTTGACCTGAATTCCCAGCAACGAGGCTTTGCAAGCCTCCTTGAACTAGAGGAGTGATGAATGGGACGCGCGATCGCAACGAGTGCAGCGTTGCTCATACTGGGCGCATGTGGAACCGATGACCGCGCAAGCGGCGAGACCTCGGGGCAATATGCGACCGGCGAGCTGCCGACCGCGGATACGGTACAGCGCGAATCGGACCTTCACGTCGCCAACCAGCAAGAAGAACAGCATCGAGAGGATCAGCATCAGGAATAGCGCTCG